>JAAAOZ010000273.1 GCA_009908585.1 Chloroflexota bacterium | reverse complement strand
GCCCGCACCGATTGAGACGTACAATGACTTGGATGGTGATGTGGTCAATTTCTTCAAAGTGCTGCGCGATCAGCGCGAGGCATTGATCCAAGCGATTGGGCTCACCCCATTTTCCCGTGAGGAATTCGAGCGCGCCATTGAGGTGCCGAACGATGGCCTTTCGGAGTTAGAGCGCGCCAGGCGATTCTTCATTCGAGCCAGACAAGTCAGGACCGGATTGGCCCAAACAGCTACGCCAGGACGATGGGCCCACTGCCGATTGACCAGTCGCGCGAATATGGCGGGCGCGGTTTCGCGATGGCTGGGTAGTGTAGAAGGCCTCGCCGAGGTCGCTCAGCGACTTTTGCGCGTCCAGATAGAAAACCGCCCGGCCCTCGAGGTGATCGAGCGCTATGATAGTGAGGAAACGCTCTTCTACTGCGATCCGCCGTATCCCCACGATGCTCGTGGCGACAGCAACGCCTATGCCTACGAGATGACGGATGCGGATCACGAGGCGCTGGCGAAGGCTCTCCATCGCGTGGAAGGGAAAGTGGCGCTGTCTGGTTATCACTGCGATCTGTTAGATGATCTTTATGGGGATTGGCAGTTTGTTGAAGAGGAAGTCAAGAATTGTCATTCCGTCAAGGAACCGAGACAGGAAGTCTTATGGGTCAATTACGATCTATCCTTCGACTCAACTATAGAAGAGTTTTTTACTATAGAGCCGCGAGTAGCACAAGGTGTTTTGATTTAGGTGCTGAATGAGACACTCAGGCTGAAATCCTGTTACACGGAGTAGTGCAAAGCAGTCAAGGAGTCGCACGAAGCAAAAAGCGTTTAATCGCTGGGTAACTCCGTGCATCCTTCGCGTGACTCTGTGTTTTTGATACCGTGCTAAATGGAGCGCGATGCCAATTTTAAGTCCCAACACGCTAGAATTCATCAGCCGACACCCCGACCAGACCCGCCGCTTGGGCGCGCGCTTGGGCGCGCTGCTGCACGGCGGGATGGTCATCGCCCTGGAGGGCACGTTGGGCGCGGGGAAGACCGTCCTGGCCCAGGGCATCGGGCGCGGCTGGGGCGCGACCTCGCGCTTGATCAGTCCCACCTTTGTGCTCGTGCGTCGCCACGAGCGCCCGCAAGATGACGACTATCTCTATCACATCGATCTTTATCGTCTCTCGTCGGAGATGGAAGCCGTGGATCTGGGCCTTTCGGATAATTTGGGCGCGTTGGATACGGTCTGCATCATCGAGTGGGCCGACCGCGCGCCGGGGCTGTTACCGGACGCGCATCTGTGGGTGACGCTGGCGTGGGTCGATGAATTTCGGCGCACGCTGACCTTTCGAGCGTCTGGCGCGAGCCACCAGGCATTACTGGAGATCTTTCGCAAGGAGATTATAGGCCGCTGATGTTATTAGCTATCGATACCGCGACGACGCGCGCCAGTGTGGCGCTGCACGATGGACATACGCTCCGCGATGAGTTCACCTGGGAGGCGGTGCGCAAGCATACCGTCACCTTGGCGCCTCATATTCGGCAGATATTGGCCGCCTCGGATGTGACCGCGCAGACGCTGACGGCGCTGGCCGTCTGCATTGGGCCGGGATCTTACACCGGCGTGCGCATCGGCGTCGCTGTGGCGCAGGGTCTGGCCGTGACGCGCCACCTTCCCTTGATCGGCGTCTCCACGTTGGATATTCTGGTCGCCGCCCAGCCGCCCGATTCGCGCCCGCTCTACGCGCTCTTCGCGGCGGGTCGCAAGCGGGCGGGCTTTGCCCGCTATCGTTGGCAATCCGCGCAGTGGGAGGTGGAGAGCGAGGTGGAGATTGTGACCTGGGCGGAGCTGGCCGAGCAATTCTCGGAGCCATCCATCGTCGTCGGCGAGATCGAGCCGCAGGGATGGGATGCGCTGCGCCCGCTGGGCGATCTGGTGGAGATTCCCCCGCCCGCGCGCCACCTGCGCCGGGCCGGCTTCCTGGCGGATCTGGCGTGGGCGCGCCTCCGCACCGGCGAGCGCGGTCGCCCCGCCGATGTCCGGCCGCTCTACGCTCGATGACGCGCCGCCTCCCGTTTCGCCTTCGCGCGCTGCGGGCGCAGGATCTACCGACGATCATCTACTTGGAGCGATTGATCTTCTCCGAGCCGTGGCCGGAGCGGATGTTTGTCCAGGAACTCTATACCAATCCCAACGCCCACTACTACGTGCTCGAACTGACCGATCCCGCGCTGAGCCGTCACCGTAGTACCCGGCGGGGCGCGGCGGATGCCAAGATCCTCGGCTATGTGGGCCTGCGCGTCAAGCGGAAAGAGGGCCACATCAGCACCTTGGCCGTCCGCCCGACGTGGCAGGGTCATGGCCTCGGCGAACTGCTCCTAACCTCGGCCCTGCGGCGCGCGTATGAAAATCGAGCCGAATCGGTGGCGCTGGAGGTGCGCGTGACCAACGATGTCGCGCGGGCGCTCTACAAGAAATATGAATTCGAGGACATCGCGCGCTTGATAGGCTACTACGGGGATATCGATGGCTGGCGGATGCGCGTCGGCCCCTTGGATGCGGCCTACGCTGAGCGCTTGCGCGAGCGCCGCGCGGCCTTGATCGCGCGCCTGCGGGAGGAGTTCGGCACATCTGAAACGTAACCCTTGCGAAGGTTGGCGAGGTTTTTCTATGCCAAAGGCCCCGTTTCGCTCCAAAATTACATTGCAGCAAAGGCTGTGCCGCAACCTTCGCAAGGTTAAACGCCGATTTGTTATTTGCCGCTTTGTAGATTTGTCATTTTTCCATATTTCCCATGGAGGTTAAGTATGACGAGAGATCGCGCAGAGGCGTTACAGGAAATTCACGAAGAGATCCGAGCGTGTACTAAGTGCCCCCTCCACGCGGGGCGGACGAACGCGGTGCCCGGCGCGGGGCCGGTGGATGCGGAGGTGATGGTCATCGGCGAGGGGCCGGGCTTCCACGAGGATCAACAGGGCTTGCCCTTCGTCGGGGCCTCGGGCCAGTTCTTGGATGAATTGCTGGCCAACGCCGGCATCGACCGCAACAGCGTTTATATCTCCAACGTGGTCAAGTGCCGCCCGCCCGGCAACCGCGATCCCAAGCCGGAGGAGGTCGAGGCGTGCAAGCCCTATTTAGATCGGCAGATTGAGCTGATCAATCCGAAGGTCATCGTCACGTTGGGCCGCCATTCGATGGCGCGCGCCTTCCCCAACGATAAGATCTCCCGCGTGCACGGGCAACCTCGCCAGGTCGGCGAGCAAGTTTACTTCCCGATGTATCATCCGGCGGCGGCTTTGCACCAGCCCAGCCTGCGCAAGACCGTCGAGGCGGACTTTGACCGCCTGCGGATGATGTTGGATGGCGAGATCGAGCCAGACAGTTACACGCCCCCGCCGGATGTGGAACAGCTCTCGATGTTCTAATCTTCCATCGCTCGGCTTGGATCGTTAGATCGAAGCAATGCTAGAAAAAAGCCCGCTCCCAAATCGGAGCGGGCTTCTGAGTTTAAGACGTCGGATGCGAGTTAGAGTTTCAGGTTGGGGAAAGCGTCCATCCCGGCGTAGATGCCCTCATCGCCCAGATCTTCCTCGATGCGGAGGAGCTGGTTGTACTTGGCGACGCGGTCGGAGCGGCACGGCGCGCCCGTCTTGATCTGACCGGTGTTGAGCGCCACGGCCAAATCGGCGATGGTGGCGTCCTCGGTCTCGCCGGAGCGGTGGGAGGTGACGGCCGTCCAGCCGTGCTTGTGCGCCATCCGCACGGCGGCGATGGTCTCGGTCAGCGAGCCGATCTGGTTGAGCTTGATGAGCACGGAGTTGGCGGCGCCTTCCTCGATCCCGCGCGCAATCCGCTCGGTGTTGGTCACCAAGAGATCGTCGCCCACGATCTGGAGCTTGTCGCCCAGGCGCTCCGTCATCAGCTTGAAGCCGTCCCAGTCGTCCTCGTCCAGGCCATCCTCGATGCTGATGATGGGGTACTTCTCCACCCAATCGGTGTAGAAATCGACCATCTCCTCGCTGCTGAGGACGCGCCCTTCTTTCTTGAGGTTGTACTTGCCATCCTCGTAGATTTCGGCGGCGGCGGGATCCATCGCGATCCAAATGTCCTTGCCCGGCTCGTACCCGGCCTTCTGGACGGCCTCTAGGATCACCTCGATGGCTTCCTCGTTCGTCTTGAGGCTGGGCGCAAATCCGCCCTCATCGCCCAATCTCACGCCGTAGCCCTTGCTCTTGAGGACCTTCTTCAGGGTGTGATAGGTCTCCGCGCCCCAGCGCAGCGCCTCGGAGAAGGTGGGCGCGCCCACGGGCATGACCATGAACTCCTGCAGATCCGGCCCGTCAACAGCGTGCTTGCCGCCGTTGAGGATGTTCATCATCGGCACGGGCAGCATGTGAGCGTAGACGCCGCCGATGTAGCGGTAGAGCGGCAGGCCCAGTGCGTTCGCGGCGGCCTTCGCCGTGGCTAAGGAGACGCCCAAAATGGCATTGGCGCCCAGCTTCGATTTGTTCGGCGTGCCGTCCAGCCTGAGCATCGCTTCATCGATGCCCTTCTGATCCAGGACGTCCCAGCCGATCAGGGCCTCGGCGAGGATGGTATTGATGTTATCGACAGCCTGCGTGACGCCCTTGCCGTTGTAGCGATCCTTGTCGCCATCGCGCAATTCCAGCGCCTCGTGCACGCCGGTTGAGGCGCCCGAGGGGACGGCGGCGCGACCTACACTGCCATCCTCACAGTAGACTTCAGCCTCGACGGTGGGATTGCCCCGCGAATCCAAAATTTGACGGGCGATTACGTAGGTAATTTCGATCATTTATGACCTCCTTGGCATAATGTATAGTTTTAAATGGACGAATTGACTTGCAAGTGATGGTGGTCGAGCGATCTCTGACCACCCGTTATGATACACCAAAGAATAGGGAGGGCAAGGGCGCGTTCTCAGACCCGAAGGGTGTTTGTCAGTAGGTCACTCCATGCTCTAAGCGGATCGCCAGATCCGCGCCATCCAAGATTATTGTACAACGCAGGGATCTAGCGATTCCCTTGGAGCGAGTCTGGGGAAGACTCTTTCCCTAATATTCGATACAGCGCCTGCTGGCGCGCCATCGCGGCCTGATAGACCTCGTGATTAGCCGGATTGGGCGTGATCTGCTCACCGTCGATGGAGGCATCCGGCGCCGAAGTCTCGTGCAGCCCCAGCGCCTCGAGCGCCAGGAGCGCGGCGCCGCGCGCGGAGGCTTCCTTCACCTGCGAGATGATGAGCGGTCGGCCCAGCACGTCGCTGGTGATCTGGAGCCAGGTGGGCGAGGCGGGGAGCGCGCCGCCGCTCACGACGACCTGCACATCTGCCGGGAGGAGCGGGCGCAGGCGCTCGAAGATCAGGCCGATGCGATAGCTGATCGCCTCCAGGCTGGCCCGCAGCAGATCCACGGGCGTCGTCGCCAGCGAGAGGCCGTGCAGTGTGGCGCGCGCGTCATCGGCCCAGCCGGGGCTACGCTCGCCCGCCCAGAAGGGCAGGACGGTGAGGCCGTGCGCGTCCGGCGCCATCTCCGCGAGCGCGGCCTCCACCTGCGCGGGATCACGATCCTCTAGTCGCATCGTCTCTCGCATCCAGGCGTAGATGTTGCCGCCGCCGCTCAGCGCGCCGCCCACCAGCGAGCGGCCGCGGTCGACGCGGTAGCACCACAGCCCGGCGGGGACCTCCGCCGGTGTGCCGGGCACGACGACGCGGACGGCGCCCGTCGTGCCGACGGTGAGCGCGATCCGCGCGGGCGTCGCGCAGCCGCTGCCGAGATTGGCCGCCGCGCCATCGCCCACCGCCGGGAACCAGGGCGCGTCGCGCAGCGCGGGCCAGCGTCGAGCGAAGGGCGCCCGCAGCCCGCGACGTGGCGCGTCCACATCCTTCAGGGCTGAAAGATGATGCTTCTGGATGGGCAGCGCCGCCAACAGCTCTTCGTCCCAGGTGAGCGTGTGCCGATTGAGTAGCCCGCTCCACGAGGCGACGCTGAAACTGACCGCCGCCGCGCCAAAGAGTTGCGCCTCGATGTGCGCGCCCAGGGATCGCCAGTGCGCCACGCGCTCGAAGCGTGCTGGCTGCGTGCGAGCGTACCAGCGCAGCCGCGCGGGCAGGTAGCTGGTGTGGAGATAGCAGCCCGTGCGCGCGTGGGCTGCGGCGGGATCAAGGTCGGCGCGCAGGGCGGCGGCCTCCTCGGCGGCGCGCGTGTCGGCGTAGGTCGTCAGCGGCGTGACGGGTCGCCCATCGGCATCGACGCCGACGAGGTTGGTGACGAAGGTGCAGCTTGCCACGCCCGCGATCCGATCCGCGAGGTCTCCGGCATCCTCCATCTCGCGATCCACGCAGCGCCAGACCGCCGTTAGCAGCACGTCGACATCGATCTCGGAGCCGCCATCGGGCGTGGCGCGGAGCCGGATGGGGACGTGGGCCGTCGGCGCCGGGAGCGCCGCGCCGCGCGCGGTGAAGAACTGCGCCCGCACACTCGAGCTGCCGATGTCCAATGCTAAGATCAGCGGGCTGTCGTTGGATGGGGTTGTGGGCATAAGGCCACCTCCAAAAGAGACATGATGGACAGGATCAAATACGATTATAGTAGAGATGCAGAATTTTGCGTCTCTACGGACTTCGCTGATTCTAATGTAATTCTTGGGTGAGTGTGCTATAATCCCCATAGGATGTGGCCCGTTTCCGAGGCGCAACTTCTAGAAGTATCGTATCCACCAGAATAGGTAGAGACGCAAGATTTTGCGTCTCTACCAGATTAGAGGATGGTCTATGCCGGAAATGCCCGACGATAAAACGCCCTTTTCCTCACTATCTTTCTCGCAGGTTCAGGAGCAGTTGAAGTACCAATTTAAGCGACCGGAACTGTTGCAGTTGGCGCTGACGCATCCCTCCTACGCCCACGAACACCCGGAGGAGGGCGGCGAGGAGTATCACAATCAGCGCTTGGAGTTCTTGGGCGACGCCGTGCTGGATTTTATGGTCGCGGCGTGGCTGTATCGCGAGTACCCGCATTACTCCGAAGGGCCGCTCACGCGCCTGCGCGCGACGCTGGTCTGCACGGAGACGTTGGCCAACTTGGCGCGGAACCTGGGGCTGGGTGAGGCGCTGCGTCTGGGGCGTGGCGAGGCGGAGAGCGGCGGCCAGGACCGCCCCGCCAATCTCTGCGACGCGCTGGAGGCGACCGTCGGCGCGTTCTACTTGGACGCGGACTTGGCCACAGTCTGGTCGCGGCTGGAGGCGTGGTTCGCACGCGAGGCGGAGGCTATTCTCCAGACGGAGTCCTACGTGGACGCGAAATCGCGCTTCCAGGAGTGGGCGCAGGCCAGCTTGGGCATCACGCCCGCTTATCGGATCGTGGACGAGGTGGGGCCGGATCACGCCAAAACCTTCACCGCGCAGGTCTTGTTGGATGAGCGCGTCGTGGGGGAAGGCGAGGGCCAGAGCAAGCGTGCGGCCGAGCAATCCGCCGCGCGGACGGCGCTGCGCTCGATGGTGCGGGTGTAGGGGGCCATGTTGTCAGACAAATCGTGGTATAATTAACGTAGGAGGCGTAACTAAGATGATGCGTTTTGACCGCTTTACCGAGCGCGCCCAAGAGGTCGCGCAACGAGCGGTAGCTCTGATGACCCAGTACGGTCATAGTCAAGTGGATGTTGAACATCTCCTGTTGGCGTTGGTACGACAGGAAGATGGCATCGTGCCGGCCCTGATTTCTGAGATGGGAGCCGATCCCCACCAGATCGGGCAGGATTTGGACCAACTGCTGCGCAAGGATTCGCGTCCCGGCATCTACGGGGCGCGCGGTGGGCAGCAGGTTTTCATCACCCCGCGCGTCAAGCGCGTGTTGGACCTCAGCCAAACGGAAGCCTCGAATTTCAAGGACGAGTACATCTCCACCGAGCATCTCTTCCTGGCGATTGTGCAGGAGCGCAACACCTCGGTGGCGAAGCTCATGACCCAGTATGACCTCGATTATGAGCGCGCCCTGGGCCTGGTGAAGGAGATGCGCGATGGTCGGCAGGTGCAAAGCCCCAAGGCCGAATCCCGCTTCAAGGTGTTGGAGCGCTTCAGTCGCGATCTGACGCAGATGGCGCTGGAGCACAAGTTAGATCCCGTCATCGGGCGGGATGCGGAGATTCAGCGCGTGATCCAGGTGCTGGTGCGTCGCACGAAGAACAACCCCGTCCTCATCGGCGAGCCGGGCGTCGGCAAGACGGCCATCGTCGATGACGATGTGCCGGAGATTCTCAAGCGGCGGCGTTTGTTGCTGTTGGATATGGGCGCCTTGGTCGCGGGCACGCGCTTCCGGGGCGAGTTCGAGGAGCGCCTTAAGGGCATTCTAGAAGAGGTGCAGCGCTCGGAGGGCGAGAACATCCTCTTTATCGATGAGCTACACACCGTGGTCGGCGCGGGGAATGCCGCAGGCGCTTTAGATGCCTCGAATATGATCAAGCCGGCGTTAGCGCGCGGCGAATTGCAATGCATCGGCGCGACGACGCTCGACGAGTATCGCCAGCACATCGAGAAGGATGGCGCGTTGGAGCGACGGTTCGCGCCCATCTACGTGGAC
>JAAAOZ010000337.1 GCA_009908585.1 Chloroflexota bacterium | reverse complement strand
GATGAATGCTTTGCGCACCAGCAACTCATCGAAAGGTTCCTGGGAGATACTGAAGCCGTAGTAGTAAGTGCAAGCTTCAGGGGCGATGAAGAGCTGCTGTGAGAGCAGTGGATCGGCCTTGACGTTATCCAGTTCGTTCAGCGGTATGCCGGTTGTGTCCATTTGCCCATCCTGGTACATCTGCCAGGCCGTGCTTGTATCTACCATCCATATCTTCACTTTGTCGATGTCCACGTTAGTGGCGTCGTAGTAGTCGGGGTTCTTGGTCAGAAGGATGTGATCATCGTGGGTCCACTCCGTCAACTGATAAGCTCCATTGGTGACAATGTTGGCCGGCTGAGTCCAAGTAGGAACACCATGGGCCTCGATGGCCCACTGGGGCATCGGGCGAGCAACCCCGAGAGAGAGGATGGAAAGGGCGTAGGAGGCCGGGTGCTCAAAGGTGACCCGGAGGGTCGTGGTGTCCAAGGCCGTCACGCCGACCTGGTTGGGGTCGCTGATCGTGCCCGTATTGTACGCTTCTGCGTTTTCTATAATGTGGAGGGTATAGGCGTAGCCCGAATCTGTCTCAGGATCAAGCGAGCGCAAAATCCCATAACGAACGTCTTGAGCAGTGACCGGATTCCCGTCGCTCCAGAAGACGTCACTGCGCAGGGAAAAAGTATAGACCGTGCTGTTGGTTGAGGTCGTCCACGCGGCGGCTAAATCAGGCTCCACTTCGGATGTCTCGTCATCTAAATCCACCAGGCCAATGAAGAGCTGTTCGATGACGCTATTCGATGAAGTATCGATGGCCAGTGCCGGATCAAGGGCAGGGGGATCACCGCCGAGATTGACATTTAGCTGGGGTGAGCCGCTAGCGGCTTGGGCCTTAGCATAGGTTGGCTTTTGCGTGACCACGCTCCATGTCAGAGTTAATGCTATCGTTACCGTGAAAAGACAGAGAAACAAGGGGCGCTTCTTCATTTGTCAAAACCTCCTAATCTATGTTTAAGGAGCGAAATGTGAGGAAATACCTACTTAAAAGCGTATCACAGATCTTGCATTATGTCAAGGTCTGTGTGAATATTTTCACATATATTTGAGGTTTTTTACTTGTGAGAAACTTCGCAGGAGGGGGGCGATTATCCCCCCTGTGAACTCTAGCTCGTTACCAACGCCAACCGCGCTTTGATGGCGGCCCAGGCCGCGTGGAGCGCCTGGGTGACGGGGGCGTCGGTGTAGGCGGTGACGGCCTGACCGTTGGCCATCGCCTCGGTGACGATGGGATTGTAGGGGAGGTGGGCCATAATCGGCAAGGCCGCGATCTCGGCGGCGCGCGGCGCGCTGAGATCCGCCTTGTTGAGGAGTACTAGCGCGGGCACCTCGAAGTGGTGCGTCAATTCCAGGACGCGCGCCAGGTCGTGGGCGCCGGCGGGCGGCGGCTCGACGACCAACAGCGCCAGCGTCGCGCCCCGCGAGGACGTCCGCCGCGCGGGTGGGGCGCCCTCCATCTGCTCGCGCAACTCCGCCACGAACTGCGCCGGCGTCCCCCAATAGATGTTGATGTCCGACTCTTGGAAGTACTGCTGCAAGAAGGTCTGCACCGCCTGTGTCTCCTCCTCGCTCGCGCCCGCCATCTCCAACTGGACGCCCACGTGCTTCAATCGGCGGCGCCGGTCGCGCGTGGCGACCAGCCCGCGCATCAGCACGCGGAACTCCCAATCATCGAGGCTGTAGCCCAGGAAGAGCAGCGAGCTGTTCGTCAGCGCCGACCAGATGTAATCCGGGATGCGCTCCATCTCCGCCGAGATGCGCACGAGGTAATCCAAGTAGTGATCCTCCGTCACCACCAGCGAGTCGATCTCCTCGTCCGTGCCCAGGAGGTGATGGACCAGCGGCGCCTCCGGCGTCGGTTCGTAGGCGGGATCATCGACGAAGCGCGAAGGCAACCCGTCCAAGTACGCGTTCCAGGGGCACAACTCCCGTGCGGGCGATTTGCCCGCCGCCCGCAGCGCTTCCACCATCATACTGTCCGGGTTCGTCGTCAGATAGAGCGGCAGATCCAAGCTCGCCAGCACGCGAGGCGGATCATTGGGATCGTCGCCCAACGTCTCCCATCCCACCTCCGCGATGAGGTCGGTGAGCGTGGCGGGCAATTGGGCGGGACGCACGTCCTCCGGCGCCAGGTTCTCCTGATCGCTGAAAAGGAGTAGCCGTGC
Organism: Chloroflexota bacterium; assembly: GCA_009908585.1. Lineage (GTDB taxonomy): Bacteria > Chloroflexota > Anaerolineae > B4-G1 > SLSP01 > JAAAOZ01. Next base: position 6,381 of record JAAAOZ010000337.1, on the reverse strand, counting down.
TCGGCCGCCCACCAGCGCGCGACGACGGCGCTTGCCATCCGGTCAACTCCCACGGCTCGAAGATCGCCTGGACGCGCTGCGCTTCTGAGGGCGCCGTCGGATAGATCGGCGGAAGCGGGACGGGCGCCAATCGGAAAAGGAGCACGCCCCCGGCTATCGCGCGAACGCAGCCCCCTCGTAGCCGCGCGCATCAGGGGCGCGGAGGAGGCGCAGCACCTGCCACGTAATAAGCGCGCCGATCAGGTGTGTTAGTATCTGAGGATCGTCGGCAGATAGATGAAGATGTCCGTGGGCGTGGCGGTGACGGGCGGGGAGCGATGCAGTATCTGGCCTGCGGCGTCGCGGGCCTCGACGGTGACAGTGTGCGGCGTGTAGTTGACGAGGCCCGTCAGCGTGTAGGCGCGCGTCGTCGTGAGCAGGCCCGTGATCGGCGGCGGCGCGATGATGAGCGTGAGGCTCTTTTCCATTCGGTACGTGGTGCTGATAGCAAAGCTCGCCAGCGTCGCCGGCATGCCCATGGCCCGCCATCGAAGATTTAGCTTGTGGTCGCCGGGCTGTGCTGTCAGGCTAAGACGGGGCTGCGCTTCGTAGGCGCCCAGATCTGGCGCTAGACCGGTGGGCCGTGGCCGGCCGTCGAGATCCTGCGCCACGCCGCGATCAGCGCCGATGTCGATGAGGGGCGAATCCTCGCTCAGGTGATAATCGCTCTCGCCCCGAAATCCGGGATCGATGTCTAAGTTCGCTGCTCCCTCCCAGCCGCCTTCGATATCGGAGTAGGTGATGTCCAACTCTGCTGGCGGGTTCGTCTCCAGATCCAACTCAATCGCCTCATCTTCATTGTGCCAGATAATGTTGTTGATTGCTCTGGCCCGGCCGCCGCCCCAGCCATAATGGTCACTGGCTTCATATAACGCCAAGCCAGTTTCGTTTCCTACCAAGGTGTTGTGGAGCAGCGTGGCCGAGGCATAATCCTTAACTGCGATCCCATAATCGTTGGTGTAAATTAAGTTATTGACGATGGTCGCCACGGCGGGATAGTAGTCGGGGGAGGGCGTCTTGTTACGCGTCCCGAGTGAGATGCCCTTGTCGTAGCAATGATGCAGGTGATTCCGTCTGACGATGGCGGAGGAATCGTTGATGTCAATGCAATCGTCATCGACGTGATGGATATGATTATCCAAGAGCTGAGCGGGGATCTCGGGTGGGGTCTCGCGAAGCTGAATTCCCTCGCAGCTCCTGATATTTACGTTATAAATGACGTGGTGGATGTGATTGTCCTGAATGACCGCAATGCCGCTTGTGGAGACGACGGCGTCGCCGTAAACATCGTAGATCTCATTGTGTAAGAGGTGTAGCATGCTGAACTGTGCATGCACGCCTTGGAGATGTGCAATCTCGGCATAGGCGATGCGGTTGTCGGCGTACCGTCCCTGGTCGTCGGCGTGGGAGTCGATGAATATTCGGTCCCAATAGTGGCCTTCATCACGCCAGGTGAAGCGGATGGTCTGCGTCGGTGTGCCCTCGGCCACCAGGCGCCCATGCACGAAGATCGAAGTATCCTCTGCGAGTTGAACCTCCGCGCCGGGTCGAATGGTCAGGGTGACACCGTCCTCAACGGTGAGGTTGCGGTCGATAATGTGAGGGTTGTCCTGGGGATCAAAGATAGTGTCCTCGTGAAGGTGACCTCCCCAACGGGGTTGGAGGGGAGGCTCTGCGCCGTCCGTCCGAGCGGGCGCTGCATCCGCGATGAGGTGGTGCATGCTAATTAACAGGAGGAGTCCGAGGGTCAGCGCAATTGCCAGGGGCCGCCCGCCTCGCCGCTTGGCTTCTGGGTTCCATTGGATGACTCGATTCTCGCTCATATTTCCTATTTCTTTATCTTTGCGTTCTACGTTCTCCCGCATTGTTTTCTCCCGCGCTCTTTCCTGCTTTCTTCTGATTGATATAGAGATTGATGTGCAGATCGCAATATCCTATCCAGGCCAACGCCAAAATGCTCCATAGCAGTAACCAGATACTGTGCTCTGGTGTGGCCGCGGCTTTGATCTGTTGGGCAGCGATGTTGTGCCGCAGACTCCATACGGTCTGAGCGAAAGATACGTCTCCTGTTCGGATGTGGAGATAGGTTTCGAGTGGGTCTCCGGCCAGGGCTGCCATTTGCATCAATGAGCCAGGCAGAAAAGAGAGCATGCTCAGCAGATGGCGTCCCCGACGGAGCCAGGTGGGCAGCGCATCCGTGATGAGGAAGGCGATGATGGGCAATATGGGGATGAGCAGGCGTGGCCCGAAGGCGTAACCACCCTCCCAATCGCGCCACAGAGCGTGGAACCCGTAGAAACATGCGATGCCTGATAGAGCGCCAATGTCATCGAGGTCGCGGGCGCGCCAGGCCTGGCCCGCTTGGGGAATGATGAAGAGTGTCCAAGGGGCGAAGATGAGCAAGCCTCGGCCGGGCGCTAGGATATAGCCCCCCAGGCCGCTCACCAGGCTGTCTAGGTGCAAGGCGAAGCGCGCGCCGTCATCTCCGTAGCCAAACTCAAGCAGATCGCCGTAGCGAATCCAATTGTAGCCGGCCAGCCCCAGCAGGATCACTCCGCTGGCAATGGCCATGCTTATCCAATCCCGACGAGGCCGGTCCCAGAGCCACGCGATCCACGCCGCGCTGAAGATCAACGCGGAGGGGCGGAACAGCGCGGCGATGCCCAGGCCAATCGCGGAGAGCCACAGGGGCGTAGTTGAGGCCGGGGCGCGCGCGCGTCTGGCGAGCAGCACCGCGATAAAGAGACCCAGCGCCGCTCCGATCTCCGTTCCAAAGCCTCGGGCCGCGTGCCACAGCGGGGAAGCTAAGGTCAACAGCATGCTGGCTAGGATTGCTGCCTCTGGATGGTGTGGGGGGGCGCGACGCCCCCCAGCATAGACCACCAGCCCCACCAAGATCGCGCCCAGGAGCACGTTAGTATGTTGTGCTAATATGGCCCCGGCCTGCGACGCGGCGATCTCATATCCCGCCCACTGGAAAGCTTCACTTTGGGGGAAGAGCACATCTCCCATGCCGTATAAAGCGGCGGCTGCCACTGTCTGGCCTAAGCCGTATTTTGAATATAAGATCCCGTCGGAGCAGTGGCCAATGTCCACACGTTCATCAAGCCACATCATATCGGGGATGGCTAACGTGTGCCGATCCCACAGCGCGCCTGCCGTGGCCAGTGTCGCGGCATCGTCCGAGCTTTGAATCCCCAGATGGGCCAGGCTGAACAGGAAAAGGCTAAAGATCCCCCAGAGTAACGCTTGTTTTTTGATCAATTTAGCCTCCAGTTAACTCCAGGGGGAAGTCGTCATGCCCCGCGCTCCGAGGCCAGATTGCGCAATGTCTCCTCGGCGATGATGGGCGTCTCCAGTTTTTGCGCGCGATTGAACTTGCTGCGTCCGGGACTCTCACCGATGACCAGATAATCCGTGTTCGAGCTGACCGAGCTGGTCACCTTGCCGCCGCGCGCCTTGATCCAGGCGGCGATCTCCTTGCGCGGCTGCGAGAGCGTGCCGGTGATGACGAAGGTCAGGCCATCGAAGGGGGCCGCTACTGCCTTTTTATCATCCGAGTCCGAAGGCGCCGCCATTGCCAAGGTGACGCCCGCGCTGCGGAGCTTCTCGATATACTCGCGGTTGCGATCGCGCGCGAACCACGCCGTCACATCCTGCGCCGTGATCGGCCCGATGCCCTCGATCGCCTCCAGCGTCGCGGCGTCCGCTGCCGCCAGCGCCTCCACCGCGCGGAAGTGCTCGGCGAACACCTCGGCCACCGTCGCGCCGACGCCCCGAATCCCCAGCGCCGCGATGACGCGATCTAAGCTCTGCGCCTTGGAGGCGGCGATGGCGTCTAACAGATTTTGCGCTTTCTTCTCCGCGAAGCCTTCCAGCGGCAGCAGATCATCTAAATCAAGCGCGTAGAGGTCGGCGGGATTGGTGATCAGGCCGGCATCCACCAACTGGAGCGCTGTGCGCTCGCCCAGCCCGTCGATGTCCATCACGTGGGCGAAGTAGATGAGCTTCTGCACGCGCTGGGCGGGGCAGGTGGCGTTGATGCAGGTGTAGGCGACCTCGCCCTCGGCGTGCGCCACCGGCTCCCCGCACGAGGGGCAATGCGTGGGCGGCGTGATGGGCCGCTCGTCGCCCGTGCGCACGTCCGCGATGGGGCCGACGACGTAGGGGATCACGTCGCCCGCGCGGTGGACGATGACGCGATCCCCCACGCGGATGTCGCGCTCGGCCACCAGATCGAAGTTGTGGAGCGAGGCGCGGCTCACCGTCACGCCGGCGATGGTCACCGGCGCCAGCAGCGCCGTTGGTGTGATGACGCCCGTGCGGCCCACGGTGAACTCTACATCTAAGAGATCGGTCGTGGCCTCCTGCGGCGGGAATTTGTAGGCGACCGCGCCGCGCGGACGTCCGCCCACGGCGCCCAGCGCCTCCCGCACGGCCAGATCGTCGATCTTGATGACGATGCCGTCGGCCTCGTAGGGGAGGCTCTCGCGGCGCTCGGTCAGCTCTTCGCAGTAGTCGGCGACCGCGTCGAAGCTGTCAAAGTGGCGAATCACCTCGTCGGCGATGGGGAAGCCCAGCGCTTTGAGATAGTCTAACGTTCCCTGCTGCGTGGCGGGGAGCGCGCCGGCGCGTTCGCCCTCGGCAGTGACGATGCTATAGGCGTAGAGCGTGAGCGGTCGCTCCGCCGTGATCCGGGGATCAAGTTGGCGGAGTGATCCGGCGGCGGCGTTGCGGGGATTGGCGAAGGGCGTCTCCTCGGCCTCGAGCAGGCGTTCGTTGAGCGCGGCGAAATCCTCCAGAAGGATCAGGACTTCGCCGCGCACGACCAACGTCGTGGGCGGCGTCGGGCCGTCAGGGGGCAGGGGAAGGCTGAGCGGCACGCTGGGGATGGTGCGCAGATTGGAGGTGATCTCCTCGCCGATCTCGCCGTTGCCGCGCGTTGCGCCTAACGTGAACTGCCCGTCGTGATAGTGCAGCACCACGGTCAGGCCGTCGAACTTCGGCTCGACGGTGTAGGTGAGGGGCGGCGCGTCCTCGGGCAGCAGCTTGCTGATGCGCGCGCGCCAGGCGAACAGCTCCTCGCGGCTGGTGGCCTTGTCCAGGCTGAGGATCGGCGCGGGATGCTCGACCTTGGTGAAGCCCTCGGCCGGCTCCGCGCCGACGCGCTGGGTGGGCGACTCGGGCGTGATCAGCTCGGGGAAGCGCGCTTCGATCTTGCGCAGCTCGTCGACGAGCGCATCGTAGACGCTATCGCTGACGATGGGGCGATTCAACACGTAGTAGCGGTAGCTGTGCGCGTTGATCTCCTTGCGCAGAGTGGCAGCGCGGCGTTGGGCAGCCGTCTTGTCTAGGTTGTTCATCGTGGTTACTCCTCCTGGGGAATGAAGCGTATTGCGTAAAACGTATTCCGTAAAGATTTTCTCAGGAAATTCTGCTCGTATTTCAATAATATCTCGCAATAGAATTACGTAATACGCAATACGAAATACGCACTACGTTGCTTCTTTGCTATTCCTCTCTCATTTTTCATTGGCGCGACGTTGGGGCGGTGTTCACTCTCCCGCCCGCCGTCGTAGATAATTCGCGGCGGCCCAGCCCTCGCGGTTGGGATCGGTTGTGGAGCGGATGCGCCACCAGGTGAGATCGTCCGCCTCGACGGGGCCGCTGATTACAAGGAAGGTCTCGCCGTCTAAGGCGACGCCCAGGCGGTCGGCATCGAGGCCGGCGCCGGCCCGCAGGCTCAACCCCGCGCTGCCCGTGCCCGTCACCTCGACCTCCTCGCCGATGACGATATCCGTCGGCGGGCGGGGCGTCACGGGGAGCGCCGTTGGCGTCGGCGTGGGCGTGTTGGTCGGCGTGGGGGTGGGCGTTGCGGTCCAGACGATGGCCGTGGGATGCGGCCCCGGCGGCGGCGACGGCGTCATGGCGAAGAGCCACAGCCCAATCAGCGCGACGATGACGATCCCGCTCAGCAGCACGAGGAGGCATCCCCATTGCGTTATATTCGCGAATAAGTCTCGTGGTTGTGTCACACTGCTCATTATACCGTGCTCACCTGATGCGACAACTCCACACGTGTATAGTGCAGATTAGGCCGTTCCAAGAAAATAAGTCTCCCAAAAACGGTCAGTTTTCTGAGGAGAAAGCATCAGGTTTGGGAGGTTTTAATTTCTGGAACTACCTTATGGGGGAAGTTCGGGCCGGCGTTTTTATCCTCCCGGAGAGGACCCCGCTGTGCCCGTGGTGGCTCGGCCAGGAGGCCGGCCACAACCTTTGGGGGAATTTTTCAAATCCAGATCTTCTTTTTTCCTGCGGCATAGTTTGAAAGTCGGTTGCTTG
>JAAAOZ010000323.1 GCA_009908585.1 Chloroflexota bacterium | reverse complement strand
AATTACGGTGTGGGCTGGGTGCTGCGTGGTACGCACGCCTCCGAGCTTGACCTCTGGACCTATCCCGACTGGGTCTTCCCGCTGCGTGGCGGCGGTGAGGGTTCACGCGCCTTCCCGATGCAGGGCCTGTATTACCAGACCGGTGGCGAAGAGGGTTGGGAACCTGCTGAAGGCAGCCCCGCTGCCCGCTTGCAGGCGCTCTACGACCAGGGCGTTCAAGAACCCAATCAGCAGAAACGTCACGAGATCATCTGGGAAGCCGTTGGTATTCACGCCGAGGCCGGCCCCTTCGTGATCGGCATCTCCGGCGACCAGCCGATGCCCGTGGTCGTCGCCGACAATTTCCACAACGTCCCCACCTACGGCGTTCTAGGGCCGTGGGCGCCCGGCAGCCCCGGCAACACCTATCCTGAGCAGTACTGGATTGAGGAGTAACCCACGGAGATTGTGGTTAAGTGGCGGGGGGCGGATTTCCCCCGCCACTTCTTAAGATGGTATACGGTAGATTCCTTGAAATTGCCTCGTTTGCCTAGGATCTCCGTTGTTTGACTATGATTTTAAGGAGGTAACATGCTTACGTATATTGGACGGCGCTTAGTTTACTCTTTCATTATGCTCGTCCTGGTCTCCTTTGTCAGCTTTATCATCATCGAATTGCCCCCTGGAGACTACCTCACCCAGAAGTTGCAAGAATTGCAGGCGCGAGGCGATCGCAGTGCAGAGATGCGGATCGAGGAGTATCGTGCCCGGTATGGGTTGGACAAGCCCCTGATGGAGCGGTACTGGATCTGGATTTCAAATTTCATCAAAGGGGATTTTGGCGAGTCCTTTGAGTATGAACGCCCGGTCGCAGAATTGCTGGGTCAGCGGTTGGGTATGACGGTTATCTTGGCGTTAAGTACCCTGCTGGTCACATGGGTGATTGCTATTCCGGTGGGCGTCTACTCAGCGACGCATCAGTACTCCACCGGGGATCAGATCATCACGACGCTGAGTTTCATTGGGTTGGGGATGCCAAGCTTCCTGCTGGCGTTGCTTGTACTCTTCTTTGCGGTTATGGTGCTGGATCAGGATATTGGCGGGCTTTTCTCGCGCGAATTCGCCGATGCTCCCTGGAGTTGGGCTAAGGTATGGAATTTGTTGAAGCACCTGTGGATTCCCACACTGATTGGCGCGGTGACCGGAACGGCCGGCCTGGTGCGCATTATGCGTGGTAACCTGCTAGAGACGCTGGGACAACCCTTCGTGGAGGCAGCGCGCGCACGCGGCCTCAAGAATCGCACGGTGACGTGGAAGCACGCAGTGCGCGTGGCGATCAATCCCCTCATCGTGATCCTCGGGACGGAGGCGTTTCCCAGTATCATTGTTGGCAACACGCTGATGGCTGTTGTATTGAACCTACCGACTATTGGCCCGCTGTACATCAACGCACTGGTCGGGCAGGATATGTACATGGCGGGCACGATCCTGGTCTTCATCGTCGGGATGATTATGCTCGGCAGCTTGCTGGCAGATATTGCCTTGGCTGCCCTGGATCCTCGCATTCGGTTAGAGTGAAACCCATACAAATAACAAATCGTCAAATAACAAAGGGTAAATACAAATCAGAGAGGTTATTTTGTTTGAAACCTTATCGTTTTTTGCTTTGCTGCTTTGTTACTTTGTTACTTTGTTACTTTTGAAAGGAGTAATTTTATGGCTGAGCAAAACGGGGCTGCTGAAAAGGAGCAAATCAGTCAGTCGTATTGGAGTTTGGTCTGGTGGAAATTTAAGAAGAGCAAAACCGCTGTGATTGGCGGGATTGTCGTTATCGCGTTCTATCTCTTCTGTGGCCTGTTAGCTGAGTTTGTGGCGCCTTATACGTTGCAGCAGCAGACGGAGTATTTAGAGGCGCGGCCCCAGCCGATTGTTTTCAAGAACAAGGAGGGGAATTTTAGTCTGCGACCTGCCGTCTACGGCCTAGATGAAGAGATCGACATGGCGACTCGGAAGCGCACCTACGTGGTCAACAAAGAGAATATCTATCCTCTCCGTTTATTTGTGCGTGCTGAACCTTATAAGCTGTTCGGTTTGATTCCTATGAAGATCCATTTTTTTGGGGTTAATCCGGACAACTCTGATGCCCACGTATTCTTGTTTGGCACAGATCGTTTGGGACGAGATATCTTCTCGCGTATCATCTACGGAGGACGGCTCTCGTTGCTGGTTGGGTTGATCGGCCAGGCGTTGACGTTGATCTTGGGCTTGTCGCTCGGTGTGATCTCTGGTTACTACGGCGGCAGCGTCGACATTCTCGTGCAGCGCCTGACGGAGTTCGTGACGGCCTTCCCGCGTGAGCCGCTCTTTATGGCGCTAGCGGCTGCCATCCCGCCCAAGTGGTCGCCCATCGCGGTGTACTTTATGCTCACACTCATCCTCGCTTTCGTGCAATGGGGGGGCTTGGCCCGGCAAGTTCGGAGCCTGATTCTCTCCTTGCGTGAGCAAGAGTACGTCCTGGCCGCGACAAGCTTCGGGGCCAGTGACAGTCGAATCATGTTCCGGCACCTGATGCCCGGCACGATGAGTCACGTGATCGTTATTTTGACGTTGATGATTCCGAGTATGATTCTTTCTGAGACGGCATTGAGTTGGCTGGGCTTGGGGCTGCGACCTCCGCTCACCAGTTGGGGTGTGTTGCTACAGGAGGTTGGTAGTGTGCGCGCGATTCGTTTCGCACCATGGCTTCTGATCCCCGTCCCCTTCGTTCTCCTGGCAATTTTGAGCTTCAATATGCTGGGGGATGGTTTGCGGGACGCACTTGACCCCTACGGTGGACGATAGGAGGCTGGAATATGGAACCTTTGGTTGAAGTAAAGAACTTGAATGTTGAATTTGATGTGCGAGATGGCATCGTTCACGCCGTTGATGGCGTGAGCTTTACCGTGCACCGGGGACGCACCTTGGGAGTGATCGGCGAAAGTGGCTGTGGCAAGTCCATCACGGCTAAGACGATCATGCAGATGGTGCCCAAGCCCGGCGAGATTACGAGTGGTGAAGTTCTATTTCACTACCGGGACAAGTATGATCCTGAAGGGGATATTGAGGTCATTAACATCACGAACCTTGACCCAGACGGGCGGCGGATTCGTAAGATTCGGGGCGGTGAGATCGGGATGATCTTCCAAGAACCGATGAGTTCCCTGACGCCGGTCTACACCTCCGGAACGTTGATTGGGGAGGCGCTTCATTTGCACCGCTTGGTTCCCAAGACGGTCGGTGAAGAGATGGCGCAGAATATTAAGGAATATCGCCACGTCACCGATGAAGAAGCGCGTGAGATCTCCATTGAAATGCTTCGCAAGGTAGGAATTCCTAAACCAGAGCAGCGCGTGGATAGTTATGCCCATCAGTTGAGTGGCGGGCAGCGCCAGCGCGTGATGATCGCCATTGCTCTCTCCTGTCGCCCGGCGATGCTGATTGCGGATGAGCCGACGACGGCCTTAGATGTCTCTATTGAGGCCCAGATCTTAGATCTTATGGCCGATTTGCAGGAGACGGTGGATATGGCCATTATGTTCATCACCCACGACCTGGGCGTGATCGCTGAGGTTGCGGATGAAATCGTGGTGATGTATATGGGAAAGCAGGTAGAGACGGCGGATGCGACGGAACTGTATTATAATCCTCTGCATCCCTATACTCGCGCCCTGCTGAAATCCATTCCACAGATTGGTAAACGCAGCACTCAACGGCTGGCGTCGATCAAGGGCATGGTGCCCGATCCCTTTAACCTGCCTTCGGGCTGTGTTTTCCATCCCCGGTGCCCTGAGTATATGCCCGGAAAGTGTGATCGTATTGTGCCGAAGTGGACGGAAGTTGAAGAAGGGCACTATGCACGGTGCTTGCTGTATGAGGAGGTGTGAGGATGGTTGAACAAAGATCTGACAACATCATTTTGGATGTTCGTGGTCTCAAGAAGTACTTTCCCATTCGATCTGGGTTTTTCCGCCAGGTAACGGGGCACGTGAAGGCGGTCGATGACGTCAGTTTTTATGTCCGCGAGGGCGAGACGCTGGGATTGGTGGGCGAGAGTGGTTGTGGTAAGACGACGGCCAGTCGCACGGTTATGCGACTCTACGATCCTACGGGCGGCGATGCTTTTTTCAAGACTGAGAAATTCTCCGCCAGCGGCGAGCCGGAGATGGTCAATCTGTTCGAGTTGGACAAGGAGCAGATGAAGGTTATCCGGCGGGATATCTCGATGATCTTCCAGGATCCTGTCAACTCCCTTAATCCCCGGATGTCCGTCTTCGACATCGTCGCCGAGCCGATGGTGATTCACGGCATGGGTGCCGGCCCAGAAACCGAGGAGACGGTCATCAGCTTGCTGGAGCGCGTAGGCCTGCGACCGGAGCACATCCGCCGCTACCCTCACGAGTTCTCCGGCGGGCAGCGGCAGCGCATTGGCCTGGCGCGCGCCTTGTCCCTGCATCCGAAACTCATCTTCTGTGATGAGCCGGTCTCCGCGTTAGATGTTTCCATCCAGGCGCAGACGTTGAATCTGATGCAGGATCTCCAATCGGATTTCGACTTGGCCTATCTCTTTGTCGCCCACGACCTGAGCGTGGTACAGCACATCTCCGATCGCGTCGCCGTGATGTACGTTGGCAAGATCGCCGAGATGGCCGAATCCAACGAGTTGTATAACAATCCTCTCCATCCCTATACCGAGGCATTGATGACGGCGGTGCCGAAGCCTGATCCTAAGTACCAATCGGAGCGTGTCATTATGCAGGGCGATGTCGCCGATCCCTCGAATCCTCCTCCTGGTTGTTACTTCCACCCTCGATGCAAATACGCCAAGGACATCTGCTCTCAACAGGAGCCGGAGTTCCGCGAGCTAAGGCCCGATCACTTCGTAGCGTGCCATCGGGCGGAAGAGCTTGATCTGCGGGGCGTCTAGGTTCGATCATCGTGTGTCCTGATATGCTTCCGGTAAAAACTGAGATATGGAGAGAAGGAGAGTAGAATGGCAGATTTGAAAGAGACCGTGCAGGTACTAAAACGCGCGCCATTGTTTCAAACGCTGAACAATCGGCAGTTGGAGCGATTGGCCCGCCGCTTTGTTGAGCGTAAGTATGAGGCTGGCGATACGATTGTGACCCAGGGCAAGGGCGGTGAGGGCTTCTTCGTCATCACCTCCGGTGCGGCGGACGTGATCCGCAAGCGCCCTGATGGTTCCGAGGTCGTCGTCAACGAGCTGGAAGAGGCCGATTTCTTCGGGGAGTTGGCCCTGTTGGATGATGGGCCGCGGACTGCCTCCGTTGTGGCGACCGAGCCGACGGAGTGTCTGGTTCTCACTCGCTGGGATTTCTTTGGCGCATTGAAGGAAGATGCGGACACCGCGATCGCCATTTTGCAGGAGGTCGCCAAACGCTTCCGAGTGGCCTTAGATACCTTATAGACGTTTAGGTTTGGTGCATAGCAGGGCGCGCTTTTTCGCGAGGTGCGCCCTGTCTTTGTGTGAATCAAGCACCCCGGCCACAGGCCGGGGTTTCTTCCAAGAAAAAGCCTTTGGGGATGGGAGGGCCGCCTCAAATCCCGGCTGTCCAATTTACCCCGGTCATGGGTCGTAGCATCCTGGCTTTTTCCCGTGGTGGATGAGGATGAGGAGAAGATGAGATCATGAAGTGCCCTCAATGTGGTTTTGAAAGTCCGCCGGAGATGCGCTTCTGCGGGATGTGTGGCACGCGCTTGGTCTGCACCTGCCCTGAATGCGACTTCGCCAATCCGCTGACCTACAAATTTTGCGGGATGTGTGGGGCTGTTCTAGGCGAGGGGGGCGAAGCGATTGCGCCCGCTGCAAATCTGTCCGCGACTGAATTGCCCCCAGAGGTGCAACCGCCTGCGCGACCGGTGCCCCAACTCGCCGGCGAGCGGCGCATCGCCACGATTCTCGTCGTCGATGTGTGGCACTCCACCGATCTCCTGGAGCGCGTCGGCACCGAGGACTGGGTCGAGATCATGAACCAGTTGCTACAACTGCTGGAATCCAAGGTCTATCACTTCGGCGGCGAGGTCGATCAGTTCCGGGGAGATGGTCTCGTCGCTTTCTTTGGGGCGACCTCCGCCCACGAGGACGACCCGGAACGCGCGATCCTTGCGGCCCTCTGGATGCAAAAGGCGGTCAAGACGTACGCGGCGGAGCTGAAAGAGCGCTACGATGTCGATCTGCGCATTCGCGTTGGTGTCAACACAGGCGAGGTTATCGTCACCAGTGTCGGCAACCAGGAGTACCGTGAGGACACTGCGATGGGCGAGGCGATCACCGTCGCTGCGCGCATGGAATCCGCCGCCGAGCCGGGAACGGTGTTAGTCAGCGAGAACACCTATCGCTTGGCCAACTCCCAATTCGAGTGGGAGCCGCTGGGCGAGATTCAAGTCAAGGGCGTGCGTCAATCTATCGCGGTCTATCGTCCCGTGGCCCCGCACGTCGATGCGATGTGGTCGCAGGGGATGTGCAGCTACGGCATCTCCATTCCCCTGGTTGGCCGGCAGCATGAATTTCGCACCCTCAAAGCCGCTATTGAGGATCTCTACGATGGTCGCGGCGGCATCGCGATGGTGACCGGAGAGAAGGGCATGGGCAAGACCTTCTTGGTCGCCCACGTGCGGCAATACTTCGAGCGCCAGGGACGGCTCTTCGCAGAGGCGTGGCGCCGTGATGTCAACGCATCCTCGGAGGAAGCGGCGGATGCGGCATCGTGTTGCCCGCCGCGCGTGACATGGTTGCGTGGACGTTGTCGCTCCTACGACCAATCGTGGCCCTACACCGTCTGGGTCGATCTCCTCCAGGATTGGTTAGGCATGCGCTACACGGAGCCGATGCAGATCGGCCACGCGCCTAATTTGGACAAGGAGGAGATCGCCGTCCGCCTGCGCGATCGCTCGGAGGCGTTGTGGGGGCCGCAGTTTACGGAGTACTATCCCTATCTGGCGACCTTTTTGTCGCTGCCCCTGGAGGAGGCGTTCCAGGAGCGCGTGCGTCACCTCAGCGCCGAGGGCTTGCAGCGCCAGTTCTTCCTGGCCGCGCGAAGTTGGGTCGAAGCGCTGGGCCAGCGCGGCCCGCTGGTCCTCACCTTCGCGGATATGCATTGGGCCGATGCCAGCTCCCTGGAGTTGCTCACCCACTGCCTGCCGCTTTGCGATACGCAGCCCATCCTCTGGCTGCTCGTCTTCCGCCCCGACCGGACCTCCCCGGTGTGGGGCTTCCATCACCATCTGGAGACGGAATACCCCCACCGGTTGACCGATCTCTCCATCCCGCCGCTGACCGAGGAGCAGAGCGTCGAATTTGTCTCGCGCCTCATCGGCGTCGGCACCCTGCCGGAGGAGACGCTCCAGATGGTCGTCCACAAGGCCGAGGGCAATCCCTATTACATCAAGGAGCTGGTGAACGCGCTGGCGGCCCAGGGCGTCCTGGTGCAGGATCCGGAGATGGGCCAATGGCAATCTACCCGCCCGGTGACCACGCTTGATCTGCCCGACAGCCTGCAAAATCTCCTGCTGGCGCGCATCGACCGGCTCTCGGCGGAGGAGCGCCAAGTGCTCCAGGTCGCCTCAGTGGTGGGGACGGTCTTCTGGTGGAATGTCCTGTACGCAATGGTGAAGGAGATCACGGACGGCTCATCCAAGCTAATGGATTACCTCACCGTCCTCCAGCGCCGTGAATTGATCCACGAGCGGCGGCGCGTCCCGGAGCTGGGGCGTGAGTACGCCTTCAACTCCTCGCTCATTCGCGACGTGGCCTACGATAGCCTCCTGCGACCGCAGCGCGAGGCCTATCACCTCAAGGCCGCCGATTATCTAGAAGGGCTGTTGGCCTCGGCTGAGGGGCCTACGCCGTCCTCGGCGCCACAAAGATACGGGATGGTGGCCTATCACTATGGGCAGGCCGGCGCGCTGGATAAGGCGCTCGCGTACACGCTGAAGGCGGCCAAGCAGGCGGAGACCTTCTACGCGAACTCGGAGGCGCTGGGGCACTATGATCACGCGCTCAAGTTGTTGGATGAGTTGGAAGCTCAGATCCCGGCTGAGGCTGAGGATGCACGTCACGAGCTGCTGCGCCAGCGATTCGATGTGCTGAATCAACGCCGCGCTGTCTACTATCTGCTGGGTGAGCTGGAAGCCGGTCGGGCCGATGCGCGCGCGCTGCTTGATCTGGCGCGCCAATTGGAAGATCACCCTGAGTTGTTGGTCGATGCGCTGTTGGAGCAGCCGGGCGTGGGCAGTGTGCAGGGCCGCGAGGAGTTGGAGTCCGGCATCGCGATGGCGCAGGAGGCCCTGGAGATCGCTCGCTCATTGGAAGATCGTCATCGCGAGATGCGATGCTTGATGGCGCTGGGCAATTTGTACAACCTACGCAAAGACCCCGCTTGGCGGGACATTCTTAATCAAGCCCTAGAGTTGGCCCGTGAGGTGGGCGATCAGCGGGCGGAGGTGCAGATGCTGCTCCGGTTCGGATGGGCCTATGGCACGGATAACTTCGAGCGGAGTATGGGTTACTTCGAGGCGGCGTTGCCCATCGTCAAGGAATTGGATGATAAGCGCGCCGAAATTTCGCTTTTGAGCGCGATGCGCATGCCGCTGGAGCGTTCCGGCGATTACTACCGG
>JAAAOZ010000495.1 GCA_009908585.1 Chloroflexota bacterium | reverse complement strand
CCTACTATCCCGACATCGCGCCCTACGTGCCCGATTGCCAGTTCTCCGATTGTAGCCACGCCGTCGAGCCGGGCTGCGCGGTGATCGCGGCCTTGGAGGAGGGCAAAATCGACGAGCATCGCTACGAAAGTTACATCAAATTACATCAGGAGCATAGCAAATTGGCCGATATGTACTGGTGGGGCATTGATGAGGACTAACGCCCGATGACACGCTTGCAAGCCGTGCTCTTCGATTTGGACGGCACACTCCTCGATTACGACCTGGTCGAGGATCTGATGCCGCACTATTTCCGGGGTTTGACGGCGTGCTGTGCCGATCTGGCGCCGGCGGAGCAGCTCCTCCACGCCCTGCAGCAGGGCACCTTCGCCATCGCCGGCCACGATGGCGCGCGCACAAACGAGGAAGCCTTCGAGGCGGTCTTCTATCCGCTCACTGGCCTGACGCGCGAGCAACTCTATCCCCGCCTGGAGACGTTCTACACGGAGGATTTTCCAGATCTCCGGCGCTATGCGCGACCGCGCCCGGCGGCGCCCCGCGTCGTCCAGACCGCCTTCGAGTTGGGCTACGACGTCGTCATCGCCACCAACCCCTACTTCCCCGCCATCGCCACGCGCGAGCGACTCGCCTGGGCCGGCGTCGCGGACTTCCCCTATCACAAGGTCACGACCTACGAGAACAGCCACTATGTGAAGCCCGATCTGCGCTACTTCCAGGAGATTTTAGACGAGTTGGCGTGTCCGCCGGAGGCCGCGCTGATGATCGGCGACGAGGGCATGGATATGGTCGCCGCCCGCATCGGCTGCCAGACCTATCTCGTGCCCGGCCCCGCCACCGACCGCAGCGAGATATCACCGCCGCCGACCTACGAAGGGCAGCTCGAAGAGGTCGCGCCGTTGCTGTACCGGTTACGAGGGAATTGAGTTACAGAAGGCTCCAAAGAATGAGATCTAAAACACAGAGGATTATGAAATCAACCCATTACAATCCATTGATATACACAATCAATCACACCGTGAGGGCCATCACCGAGGGCGTCTGCGACATCGAATCTGAGCCGCTGAAGAAGATTCCGGCGGACGGCCCCCTCATCCTCGTCGCCAACCACATCAACATGGTGGAAGTGCCCATCTTCTTCACCCAACTGATGGATCGCCCGCTAACGGGCTTCTCCAAGGTCGAGAACTGGCGCCATCCGCTGATCAAACGCATCTTCAACATGTGGGGCCTGATTCCCCTAAACCGCGAGGAGATCGATCTGACCGCGCTCCGGCAGGGATTACAGGCGCTGGACGACGGCGAGATTCTGGTCATCTCGCCGGAAGGGACGCGCAGCCACGACGGCAACCTCCAGCCGGGCCACCCCGGCATGGTGCTGATGGCCCTACGCAGCGGCGCGCCCATTATGCCCATCGCCCACTACGGCGTGGAACAGGTCTTCTCCAATCTGACGCGGCTCAAGCGCACCGATTTTCACATCCGCGTGGGCGATCCGTTTTACGTGGATGTCGGCGGCGCACGTGTGCGCAGCGCTGAGCGCCAACAGATCACCGACGAGATTATGTACCAGATTGCCGCGATGTTGCCCCCCAGCTATCGCGGCGCCTACGCCGATTTAGACGCCGCGACGGAGGAATACCTGCGCTTCGATCCACCGGCGCAGAGCAGCCTCACTGCGAGGCGCAAGGAAGGCTGAGCTATGCACGACCTACTCTGGGACCTCATTCCGTGGGGCTATCGCCTGCTTCTCCTCTTGGAAGGCTATCGCACCGGTTTTTTGGACGTCGCGTTTCAGATTATCACCGATGTCGGCAGCGAGATGGGCTACATCTTCATCGTCACGCTGCTTTATTGGTGCTTCGATAAATCTATCGGCCAGGGCATCTCCTACATTTACATGTTCACCGCCACAGTGAACTCCTGGCTCAAACACATCTGGCTCATCCCGCGCCCCGGCAGTATCGACTTAGAGGCAACCTTGCAGCAGGCGGGCATCGATGCCCGGCTTGCGCCTCTGCGAGAATCGGCGTCGCCGGCCTTTCCCAGCGGCCACACGCAGACCGCCGTCGTCGGCTGGGGCTACATGGCCGCGCGCTTTCGCCGCCTCGGCGTCTGGATTCTGGCCTTGGTGATGATGATCCTCATCGGCTTCTCGCGGCTCTATTTGGGCGTCCACTTCCCCCAAGACGTAATCGCCGGCGCCCTCTTCGGCGCGGCGATGCTGCTCCTGTGGCTGCCGCTGGAGCCGCGCGTCCGCGCGTGGTTGGCCGAGCGCCCACTCTGGCAACGCTACGCCCTGGCGATTGGCGCGCCGTTAGCCGCGCTGCCCGTTTTGCCCATCTCGGATACAGCCACGCCCTTAGGCGCGATCATCGGCCTGGGCATCGGTTTCGTCACCGAGGGCGAGACGGTCAACTTCAGCGTGCGCGGCCCCGCCTGGCGTCGCGCCCTGCGCGCGTTGGCAGGATGGGCCATTGTGATCCCCACGTACTTTGGCCTTAGCTGGCTCTTCGGCCACTTCGATACCTCGATGGGCGCTGTGATGGAACTCGTCTGGCGCGTGATCCGCTACGGCCTCACCGGGTTCGTCGGCGCCTGGGTCGCGCCGTGGCTCTTTCTCCGCCTAGGTCTGGCCGAAAAAGAGACGGCTTGCAAAGATTAGTCATCAACCATTCAAACCAAGTCATCTTCTTGCTTCAAGGGGATCGCTAGATCCCCGTTTTTCTTGTACCAACAGAAAATACATTCAAAATATGCCTAAAAGACGCGGATTTAACAATCCGCTCAGGGCAAATAGGGTGTAATTACAAAATGGGAAAGCCCTATTTCAGGCCCTTCGCAAGGGTGATAAATCTGCTGAGCGTGGTATAATTCGCGATTGGAGTCCGGGAGGAGAGCTGGATGAAAGCGCGAAGCAGACTTTATCGCATTGAGGGCATTGTGCTGAGCCGCCGGGATCAGGGCGAAGCCGACCGCGTCGTGCGGATGTTGACGGCGGACGGCATCGTCGATCTGCTGGCGAAGGGCATCCGCAAACCCCACTCGCGCAAAGCCGGCCACCTGGAGCTGTTCAGTCGCAGCCAAGTGCTGGCCTCGCGCGTGAAGAACTCCTGGGACATCCTCAGCCAGGCCGAAGCGCTCACGGTGCGGCGGCGCCTGCAGGAAGACTTCGAGCGGGCAACCTACGCGCGCTACATCGCGGAGCTGATCATTCGCTTCTTCGAGGGCGAGACCGACGTGCAGCTCTACAACTTCGTCGATCAGGTCTTTGCGCACTTGGAAGAGGTCGCGGAGCCGATGCGCTTCGTGCGCTGGGTGGAGCCACGCCTCCTCACGTTGGCGGGTTTCCGCCCCACGTGGGATATGTGCGTGGGCGAGCGCGAGGACGCGCTCTGCGAGGCCGAGCTGCATCCGCAGCCATCCGACCGGCGGCCCTACGGCATCGATCCGGCGCACGGCGGCGCGCTCTGCCCCAACTGTTTCAAGGCCCATCGCGAGATGCGCGCGGTGCAGCAGCTTTCGCCCAGCGCGCTCTCCTGGCTCCAAGCGTTTCAGCGCCGCGAGTACGAGGACGTGCGGCAATACGATTTCCCGTCGCAGACGGCGGTGGAATTATCGCACGTGATGGAACACTATATCGTCTATCACCTTGAATGGCGTCCGTCCATTCTGACGTTGATGCAGGAATTAGGACGCAGGGAATGATGAGTTAAGGGTTAAGGATTAAGGATTAAGAATTAAGAATGCAATTTAAAACATAAAATGCGACAAGTTCATTACGCAATACGCAATACGCAATACGCAATACGTAATACGAAACCACCAATAAACCACATCCATACAAAACACACGTAAACTTATTCGCTATCAAAACGAGGTAAAAATAATGATAACCTTTCAAGAAGTCATTTTGCGCCTGCAACGCTACTGGGCCGATCAGGGCGCGTTAGTTTGGCAACCCCACAGTGAGAAAGTCGGCGCGGGCACGATGAACCCGGCCACGATTTTGCGTGTGCTCGGCCCGGAGCCGTGGAACGTCGGCTACGTCGAGCCGTCCTATCGCGCGGACGACGGGCGCTACGCCGACAATCCCAACCGCATGCAGATGCACACCCAATTCCAGGTCATCCTCAAGCCCGATCCCGGTGATCCCCAAGAACGCTACCTCAACAGCCTAGAGGCGCTGGGCATCCGCCGGCAGGAGCACGACATCCGCTTTGTGGAAGATAACTGGGAATCGCCCGCGCTGGGCGCGTGGGGCTTGGGCTGGGAGGTCTGGCTGGATGGGCAGGAGATCACCCAGTACACCTACTTCCAGCAGGCCGGCGGCCTGACGCTGGACATCCCCGCCGTGGAGATCACCTACGGGCTGGAACGCATCGTGATGTACCTGCAAGAGGTCGACGCCGTGTGGGACATCGCGTGGGATGAGCAACACACGTATGGCGAGATCATGCGCGCCCAAGAGGTCGACTACTGCCGCTATAACTTCGAGTTGGCCGATATCAAGCGCCTGGAACAGATGTACGATCTCTTCGAGCAGGAGGCGCTGCTCTGCCTAGAAAATAACCTGGTCGTGCCGGCATTGGATTACCTGCTGCGCTGCTCGCACACCTTCAACCTGTTGGACGCGCGCGGCACCGTCGGCGTGACGGAACGCGCGATCTTCTTCAAGCGGATGCGCGAAGTGGCGCGTCAGGCCGCCGAGGCCTATTTGGCTCAACGCGAGGAAGCGGGCTACCCATGGCTCCAGCGATCTGGCATCTCCCTGCTGCCGCCCGCGCAGGGCGCGCTGATGCACCTCCCCATCCGCCAGAACAACGGCGTGGATGAGCCGCCGGACATCACGGCCGGGAGCAACGCGCCCTTCCTCTTCGAGATCGGCGTGGAGGAACTGCCCGCCTCGCACCTGAGCGGCGCCCTCACCCAACTTCGAGAGATGGCGCCGGCGGCCTTAGATGAGGCGCGCATCCCCCACGGTGAGGTACACATCTGGGGCACGCCGCGCCGCCTGACGGTTTATGTCGAAGAGATGGCGTTGAAGCAGCAGGACGATGACCGCGAGGTCAAAGGCCCGCCGGCCAAAATCGCCTTCGATGCGGACGGCGCGCCGACCCGCGCCGCGCAGGGGTTCGCCCGCTCTCAGAAGGTCAGCGTGGACGATCTCACCGTCCAAGAAGTTGATGGCGGCGAGTACGTCGTCGCGCATCGCGTGATCGCGGGGAATCCGACGGTCGACGTTCTGGCCGATCTGCTGCCGGAATGGATCGCGACGCTGAATTTCCCGCGCTCGATGCGCTGGAACGAAAGCGCCGTCTCCTTCAGCCGGCCCATCCGCTGGCTGGTCGCGCTCCTGGATCGCTACGAGGCGCCGTTCGAGTATGCCGGGTTGGAGAGCGGGCGCGTCACGCGCGGCCCTCGCCCCGATAGCTCGCCGGAGGTCGCGCTCTCAGCAGCGGAGGATTACGAAGCGACGATGGATGCGTACAACATCATCGTCGATCCAGAGGCGCGGAGCGCGGAGATTTTGGAGCAGGCGCGGGCGCTGGCCCAAGAGGTCGACGGCCACATCCCCGACGATCCGGCGCTGCTGGAAGAGGTCACGCATCTGGTCGAGTGCCCCACGGCGCTTTTAGGCTCCTTCGAGAAGCGCTATCTCTCCCTGCCGCAGGAGGTGCTCATCGCCGTGATGAAGAAGCACCAGCGCTACTTCCCCGTGCTGAACGGGCGCGGGCGCATTATGTCCTACTTCGTCACCGTCCGCAACGGCGGCGCGAAGCATCTGGACAGGGTACGACGCGGCAACGAGGAGGTCATTCGCGCCCGGTACGCGGACGCGGAGTATTTCTACAATCAGGATTCCCGCTATCCGCTGGAGCATTATCTGAACGATCTGAAGAAGCTCACCTTCCAGGCCGATCTTGGCTCAATGTTGGACAAGACCCACCGGCTGGAGGCGATTGCGCCGTGGATCGCGCTGCGGCTCAAGCTCTCCCCGATGGAGATCGACGTGGTGAAGCGCGCGGCGCACCTGGCGAAGGCCGACCTGGCCACCAGCATGGTGATCGAGATGACGAGCTTGCAGGGGATTATGGGGCGGGAGTACGCCAAGCGCTCCGGAGAATCACCGGCGGTGGCGGATGCTATCGCCGAGCACTACAAACCCGCGTCCGCCGACGACGAACTGCCGGAGAGCAAGGCCGGCATCGTGCTGGCGCTGGCGGATCGCTTGGACAGCCTGGCCGGCCTCTTTGCCGTCGGATTGGCGCCCACCGGCGCCAGCGACCCCTACGGCCTGCGACGGGCCGCGTCCGGCATCGTGCAGATTCTGCTGGGCCACGATCTCACCTTCTCGGTGCGCGAGGGCCTCGTCCAGGCCTCGCACAACCTGCCCATCTCGACGGCGGAGGAGGATCTGGAGGCCGCGGTCGATTTCGTCATCGGGCGGTTGGAGGGCGCGCTGCGCGATAGGGGCTACGCTTACGACGTCGTCGCGGCGGCGCTAGCCGCGCGCGGCGAAAATCCCACGATGGCGCGCGAAAGCGCCGAGCAACTCACGGCGGCCATCCAGCGCGAGGATTGGTCGTTGCTGCTGGATAACTACGCGCGCTGTGTGCGCATTACGCGCGACCAATCGCCCCACAAACTGGAGGGCGAGGCGCTGATCGAACCGACGGAGATAGAGCTATATGACTCACTCTTGGAAGCCGAGGCAAACATCGGGCCGAAATCCGATGTGAACGCCTTCTTGGCCGCGTTCGAGCCGCTGGTGCCGATCATCCAACGCTTCTTCGACGAGGTGATGGTGATGACCGAGGATGACGACCTGCGCCACGCGCGGCTCGCCCTCCTCCAGCGCATCGCGGGCCTGGCCACGGGCATCGCGGATTTGAGCCAGTTGGAGGGGTTCTAGGCCTAAGATGTAACAGATAAAGCAGATAAAAACAGAAGGAGCGGAGAGAAACACTTCTCCGCTCCTTCTGTTATTTCGGTTGCAACCAGGGGTATTGATCTGGTTAGGTCTGGTAGAAACGACGTAGGTCGGCGGGTGTATTCACCGTCTCCAGCGCTTCGTGTACTGTGCGTAGCACATCCACATCCTCGATCTTGTAGATTTCCGGTAACAACCTCAGCCCTTCATCGCCAAATCGCAACTTCAGCCCCAACCGGATGCCGGCCAGCAATCCTTCCCGGACGCCTTGTTGCATCCCTTTCTCCAAACCTTGCTTCTCACCCACCCGAACACCTTCTTGAATCAAATGCTCTGCCAAGGTATTCATCGTCTCACCTCCTTGCTGGCCTAAAGCTCCCTGCGCAGCCTCACGCAGTCCCTCCCGCAGATCGGCTATGATCAACTATGAATGGAGCCAGTCGTGCAGTAGTTTCGCCGCTTCCTGCGAGGTGGGGAAGTCGCGCAGCCGGGGATACGAGGCACCTGGATGCGCAGCGTCGGAGAAGAGCCAATCTGAGAGTATCACCTCGGTGAATGACACAGTCTCAGTTTTCGGCGCCGATGCCAGTTCCGTCGTCGCTTCCACATCCATCGCCGGAGAGGGCGCGGATGCGACAGGCGGTGCTTCGGACATCTCCACCAACTCCGCCGCCTTCTCCATCTCCTCTTCCTCCGAGGGAGCCACCTCTTCCGCCGAGGGTTTTTCCCAACCGTCAGCTTCCATATCCGCAAAGGGATCATGACCAATCGCGCGGCGATCTGATTTCTCATTCATTGATTATCCTCGGCTACTTTTACCACCCTCTCAACTAAACGAGCGTAATCCTCCGCGCCGTGGCTGTGCGGCGCATATTCGTAGATGGTCTGCTGGTGGCTGGCCGCCTCGGCCAAACGCACGTTCGAGCGGATGGGATTGGAGATGCGACCCCGGAAATAGCGCTGCAACATCGCCATCACCTCTCGATCCTTGCGGAGGCGGTGATAGTAGAGCGTGGGCACCACCAAGGTCAGTTCCAACTCGTGATCGGGGAGATAGCCCACGGTCTTGAGCGTGTCGATCACCTGCCGGGAGCCGACCATCGCCAAGTAATCCATCGAGACCGGGACGATCAATTCGCGGGCGTAGAGCAGCGCGTTCTCGGTGACCAGACTGTAGGAGGGCGCGCAATCCATAATGATGTAATCGTACCCATTGACCTCTTTCATCGTGTAATGGAGCACCCGCCGCGCGACGCGATCATCGCCCATCCGCCACAACTTACCCTCGGCTCTCATCAAATGACGATCTCCGATGATGACATCGAGATGCTTGCGGGCCGGCGTGATGCAACGCTCCGGCTCGACGTGGCCCAGCAGTAAATCGGAGGTGGAATAGGGATGCTTCACGCCCAGCCACGTGCCCAAATTGCCCTGCGCGTCCATATCGATGCAGAGCACGCGCGCATTGCGCAACGCCAACCCCGCCGCCAAATTGACCACGGTGGTGGTCTTGCCCGTCCCGCCTTTGAAATTCAACACCGTTATAACTCTGGTCACGTCCGTCTCCACCTAGGCTCTCATACAACCACGCCTTTTGTATATGATACCTGTCTCCTACAAGTTCGCAACTCGATAGCTATGCGCTGACAGAGATCTGCCGATCCCTTTAGAGCTAAAGGGCTTTTCTGTTGCTGAGACGCTGGGTCAATGCTATAATCCTTCACACTGGAGACTACAGCGCGAGGTGTACGTGATTGTATACATTTTATGGGATGCGGGCGGCACGCTATTCGATACCTACCCCTCAAAAGTGCGGGCGATCCAACGCGCCGCCGCCGAGTTGGACGCGCAGGTGTCGG
>JAAAOZ010000333.1 GCA_009908585.1 Chloroflexota bacterium | reverse complement strand
CTCAGCGCTTCGTTCCGCTCCGGCGCGCGCAGGTGGGCGTGCCGTTCGCGCAGCCGTGGCAGGCCTAGCTTGTCACGGCTTTTTTTGCTGGTGCAGGAGCAGCGAGGATCGACGCGCCGCACAGCTTTTCCCGTGCGTAGCCGGTATTACTCAGTCATACCGGGCGTTCATCATCGGTATTACTCAGTAATACCCAGGTTTCTAGGTCATTATGCAGGGAGGAGTTCTTGGATGATGGGGATTTTGAACGTATAATGGTTTTAGGCGCTGTTTTATGCCGCCATATCGCGGGATAATAACATGTTAGGCAGCTAAAAAATGTCGTAACACTTTAAATATAGGCGGGAGTATTGCCATAATGAAGAACAAACCTGTTCACATATGTATCACACTGCTACTTGTTTTTTTCTCACTTACATCTTGTAATAAAGCTACCGACCCGGACCTTGATTACTCCGTAGCCGAAGAAAGTTCATTCTTACAATTATCAGGCCAACCGGATGAAATACCTGCTGATAATTGTGGTGGTGAAACAGAATCGGTACAAACTTTCCGGCGGTCAAGATCATTTCAAGCCGAGTTAGAAGTTGACGTGAGTCAGGAGGTAGCAGCTGAATTTGGTGGAGATTTTAAGTTAGCTAAAGCAGCAATAAGTAAACAGATAGGTCTTGCCCTTGGCGTTAGGTTCGGTACAGAAACGGAGACAAGTTCAGAATTAGAAATTTCTACACCACCAGGCGCAAAAACTACTACAACTGTCCAATGGAAAGAAAAATGGACAATGGGCAATATTTCGATAGAACGTCCAGATGGTACTTCTGTTGATTTGTTACCATTTGCAGCCCTCAATTCGTTAATTTTAGAACAGCAAGGAATAACAACTATTAAGTGTGGCGGAAATGATGGTGAAGAAGTAATTATCGAAGATGATGCAAGGGAAGTTTTACCTACCGCCCCACCTATAGTTAAGTCAGGACGCTTTGATGTTCTTGCGGATGTGATGAAAAATTCCACAGGTATTTTTGTAAAAGAGGGCGATATGATGCACTTTGAATATCTGAGTGGCGAGTGGACAGGTAATAAGTTTGAAGCTGGGTTAACTAGCGGATGCGGATTCACCTGGGATGATCCAGACGATGGTCATACGTGGCTATTTCCCCCCGAACAAAGAGGGGCTGCATTGGTCGGATATGTAGATAGTCAGCCTTTTTGGGTTGGTTGCAATCCTATTGACATTGTAGCACCCACCTCTGGCGAAATATATTTAGGAATGAGTGATTGCCGAGAATGTTTTTGGGATAACGAAGGAGTTCTTAAGGTTAAGGTTACAATCAATGGGCAGTAGCCGTTAAATTGTGATAGTTTGTTTTATCCGACCCTGCCTTACTAAACACAGAGCTGCATACAAAAAAATTGTAGCCGAATTGCTACCCTTCCTTTTGTTGACGTTGACTGCGCTGGTGAAGTGACATCGGCTTCAAGGTTGGTTGTGCTGGCCCGAATCAGCTAAATTTTGGGTTAGATGGACAAACCAAAGGAAGCATCTTATGGGTATCTTTTCAACAGAATGTGTGCATTGCGGAAGCAAAGACCACGCATCGAGCGATTGCCCACACGGGATATTCTCGTCAGAGTGTGCCCACTGCGGGAGCAAGAATCATGCGAGCAGTGATTGTCCGCATGGTATCTTTTCAACAGAATGTGTGCATTGCGGAAGCAAAGACCACGCATCGAGCGATTGCCCACACTAAGTACCAGGCCGGCACCTTTCATGGGCAAAGCACCGCCTAACGGTCGGGTTGCAGCCGACGTCGCTCCGCAACGCGGCTGACCCCGACCGTTGGGCGGATTATCTGTCAGCGAGAGGAACAAGATAATGAAGACAGAAGACTGGATTAAGTTATTGGGTATAGTATTTATAGCAGGTTTTGTTCTTGCGGCCATATTTTTTGCTCTTGGCGGAAAGATTAAAGAAGTTGAAGTCGGCCCTGTCAAAGTGGAGATGCCAGGTAATACACCTGCCACTTCATCAAATACATCTACACCCTATATAGAAGCAACAAGCCAAGCGGCTACACTGCAGAACCCTCCAGTCGTTGACGAAACAGCAACCGCCAAGTCATTAAAGTGCGATGCGATAAGAAGTACATTGCCTCAGACACTTGAAGAAGTACGCGTGAAATTTGGACTACCTGCTAATAGCAGAAACTTTCGTCTCATATACGAAGAATGTGGAGCTACAGCAACAGGTTTTATTTTTGAAGGCGACACGGAATTTGAACTAT
The DNA here is from genome assembly GCA_009908585.1 of Chloroflexota bacterium. GTDB lineage: Bacteria > Chloroflexota > Anaerolineae > B4-G1 > SLSP01 > JAAAOZ01. The sequence goes on along the minus strand of JAAAOZ010000333.1, from coordinate 31,854 downwards.
CAGTACCCGAAGGTGGTTGTATAGACTCTTACAGCGGCGCATATTTTTCGGAGCAACCTGTATCTCACTCTTCTGGCGGGCTAAGGGTTTATAGTGGGATAGTTCGTGCAACTGGAATGACTTATCGTGTGGCGTGGTGCGAATTGAAGCAGTAATTGCATTTATCGCACCCGCCCAACACCGCTTCCACCCGATGCCGCTTCGCGGCCTGCTTGCGAAGGGGAAACGCGCTTTCAGGTAGTTTTCTCTTGAGAGTAACTTTCACGCAGTCGCGGCGCGGGTGAAGCCTACCTCGTCGGTCGGTAGCGACATTCATCGTCGCATGTCCACTCTGAACCTGCACTATCACAGCAGGCAGAGCGGCCGCCACGCCATCATCCTTAGCCTGGCTATAACGGCTGAACAAACTCACAGCGCCCTGGATCTCTCCAGGGCGCTTTTGCGTTGCCAACCGAACGTATAATTTTGTAACCTCTAGGAATTGGCATATACTTAGGAACGTTACAAAAAGAAGTTGCCCCGCGACGCGTAAACGTCCGGGGCACGGCCAGGCGAAGGCGCTCGCCGGCGAGGTAAGTATAGCACAAGCGTTATTTTTCGCACCCTCGCCCCCGCGCGCCTGCGTGATGATCCGTCACGTCGCCGGGGGCGAGGGTTGTTTAGATTAGAGGATGTTGAGGGCATCATCGTAGGAAAAAGGGGCTTGGGAGCATCCTCTGATTGTCGGCGCGGGCGGAGGCATTCGCTCTCACCCGTACTGCCGGGAAAGCCTCTATCCAATGGTGTAAAGGCGTGCATCAGGAAGAGCTTAGTCGCCTTAATAAAGGGGAGAGCCACAAACGAAGCCAAGAAGTTTTTTTGTGAGGAGGCAGCTTTGGAGACACTCAAAAAGCCCATTCGTATTGCCGGTCGTACTTTCCCTCTAATTATTGTGATTATCTCAGGTCTATTACTTCTATGCAGTCTATGCTGTTGCGGCACAATGGCTTTACCTAGCTCAACACCAACTCCAACCCTGACACCCACCAAAACCGAAGCTCCAGCAGCAACGGCAACCACCAGAGCCACCAACACGATAGCTCCAATCATCGCTACCACTGATACCCCCTCTCCTTCTCCCAGTGCCACCCAGCTCAATACAGCCCTTTCACCCTCTACCGACACAGACTCTACTGACACGGAGCTAACTCCAAAACCTTCTCCGACTTCGAGTGTTCCAGAAGATGCTCAGGCAGCCCAAGTATTCGAGGTTGTGGACGGCGACACGATCAAAGTAAGGATAGATGGGGAGACCCAAACTGTCCGCTATATCGGAATTGACACCCCAGAAACCAAACATCCCAGCAAGCCGGTCGAGTGGATGGGGCCAGAAGCAACAGAGGCAAATAAGGAACTGGTAGCAGGGAAAGAGGTTTGGTTGGTTAAAGATGTATCAGAAACCGATCAATACGGGCGCTTGCTCCGTTACGTCTATCTTGTTGATGGAACTTTTGTCAATGCCGAGCTGGTTAAGGAAGGATATGCCCAAGCAAGCTCCTATCCTCCAGATGTTAAACACTCGGAGCTATTTGCCGAGTTACAAACCGAGGCGCGCGAGAACGAGCGGGGATTATGGGGAGCTACTCCTATGCCAACCAATACACCTACCGCCTTACCACCCACGGCGACGCCAGTTCGCCCAACTAATACCCCTGTTCCGCCAACACCGGTCCCCACGGAACCGCCTCCAACGGCTGCCTCAACGAACCCACCTCCTACAGCTACTTCACCGCCAGCAGCTACTCCCGGCGAGGTCGTCATCACGTATATTTTCTACGATGGTGTTGTCAAACGAGTTGAAAGCGATGAGTTCGCCGTCATCAAGAACGTCGGCGGCTCTCCCGTGAACCTTTCCGGTTGGCGCCTCAACGCTGGCAATCCGGGCCAGGATTTCTGGTTCCCCAATTTTGAGTTACAGCCAGGTCAAGAATGCCGTGTTTACACCAATGAAAATCACCCAGAGAGTTGTGGTTTCAGCTTTGGGAGTGGCCAAGCCTTGTGGAATAATGGTGGAGATTGTGGCCACCTTTATGACAGCAATGGGGTAGAGGTATCCTCATATTGCTATTGATCGGTTGGCTTGAGAAAGCGCGGCGCCACCGGGTACTCAGCATCTCGGCGGTGCCGCGAGGCATACATCGGGAGGGCTTTACCCGCTTTTTTGCCAGTTTTTACCTTGTTTTGCTGAGATTGGAAGACGGATGTCTTATTAGTTGTTGTTGAAACGGCGACAGGCCGTGTTTCTTTATCAAGGAGATTACTATGACTAATTCTGCTCAGACGTATTTAGACCGGGCGCTTAGAGATAAGTATGCCGAACTTTCCACCAAAGGCGATAAACAGCGCATCACTTATATAGCCGTTAATCATTCCGAGATCTATGACGACCCCGAAGAAAAAGTTCGAGCTGAATTCTGGGCGGAATTGATCTACAAGTACGGTTATGAGCCAGCAAGAATCGGCCTCGAAGTCACGGTTCCAGACCGCACCCCCAGTGATCGGGCAGATGTTGTCGTATTCCACGATGATGACCGCAAACGCCCTTTTGCTGTCATTGAATGCAAACGCGACAACATTACAGATGCCGAGTTTGAACAAGCAGTTGAACAAGCTTGTGGCAACGGAGCATGGGCCAAGCTAAGAGCGGCCTACGTTGGCGTCGTAGCCGGCTATACTAGGCGCTTTTTGGATTTTTCCAATAAGTATCCTGCCCTGGAACGGGAAGAGAATATCATCGCAGATCTACCAGAACAGTACGGGCAACCAGAGGAATTCCGGTTCCACAAAGGTACTGAAAATGATATTCAACCAGTGAGCAAGGAAGAGCTTATTACAGTCATCAACAAATGTCATCAAACCCTGTGGGGCGGAGGACAACTATCCCCACCAGCAGCTTTTGGGGAACTATCTAAAATCATCTTTGTCAAGATCAGCGACGAGATGAAACCCCGCAAACAGGGAGAACCTTACGACTTTCAAATCAAGACGTACGAATCGAGCCAACGCCTCGCCGCTCGCATCCGTCAGCTTTACGAAGAGCAAAAGAATAAAGACCCCAATGTATTTCAAGATACCATCAATATCGATGATACCGTACTGCGTACCGTTGTCTCTCACTTAGAAGGTATCAATCTTTCCGAGACTGATCTTGACACCAAGGGAGTTGCTTTTGAGCAATTTATGGATGGCTTCTTCAAGGGGGATTTTGGTCAGTATTTCACCCCTCGCGAAATCATCGATTTTGCTGTCCAACTGGCAGACCCAAAGCGAGATGAATATATCCTGGACCCCGCTTGTGGCTCCGGCGGCTTCTTGTTGTATGCTCTGGACAAAATAAGACGTGAAGCTGGACAATATTACACACCAGACACAAGGCGACATTATGCTTACTGGCACGATTTTGCACAGAACCGCCTCTTCGGTCTGGAGATCAACGGGGAAATCGCTCGCGTGGCCAAGATGAACATGATCATCCACGATGATGGTCACAGCAACATCGGCGGCACAGATGCATTATCCCCCCTGGAAAGGATCCGCCAAACAACAACCAACCTGGATTTCAAAGAGGAAGCATTTGACCTCATCCTCACCAATCCACCCTTTGGCGCTTATGTAAGACACACAGAGAACCCCTATCTATCCAATTACGAGTTAGGGAAAACATCCACCGGCAGCACACGCACACGACAGAAAACCGAGATCCTCTACCTCGAACGGATCTGGCGATTTCTCAAGCCCGATGGGCGAGCAGTGGTCGTAGTTCCCGATGGATTGTTAACCAACTCATCCCTCCAATATGTGCGGGATTTTATTCTGGAGCGCTTCCAGGTCTTAGCCGTCGTCAGCTTACCTCAGACAGCCTTCAATCACTATGGAGCAGGCGTCAAGGCTAGTGTGATCTACATCCGCAAGCGCCGGCCTAATGAAGTGCCGAAGGACGATGAAGCCATTTTTATGGCCGCTCCAGAGAAAATTGGCTACGATGCTACCGGACATAAATGCGAGAATCAATTCCCAGAAGTGATAGAGCAGTTTCGGGCTTTCCAGGAGGACCCAGACCCTTTTTTTGTCTAGACCCCGATGCAGAAAGTAAATTAACTTGCTTTGCTGTTAGTCGGGGCTCTTCGGTTCGTAGAAATTTATCCTGTAGTCATTTAACTCCTAAGCTCTTAAAACTACTGGAGAGATGGGAAGCAAGTCCATACTATCAAGGATCTCTTTCGGAATGGGTTAAAGTCAATCCTAAAATAGATACCTCTGCTTTAGAAAATAATGACCTTGTTTCCTTCGTTCCAATGGAGGCAGTGGGTGAAAAGAACGGCGAAATCAATATTCAAGATGAAGTATACAATTCTGTATCAACAGGGTACACGCAATTTGCTGAGGGAGACCTACTTTTTGCAAAAATTACTCCCTGTATGGAGAATGGGAAAATAGCAATTGCACGGGACTTGCGTAAAGGTGTGGGATACGGGTCTACAGAATTTCACGTGCTTCGCCCTCGAAGTGATCAAGTTACAGTTGAGTATCTTTGGGGAGTGCTAACCCTGGATAGCTTCTTAAAAGTAGCTCCAGCAGCCTTTACGGGTTCTGCGGGGCAACAACGTCTACCTGACTACTTCTTAGAAGAACTACCCGTTCCAATACCATCACCTGAGATACAAAGCGAATGGGTCGAAGAGTTGCAGACCGCTCGAGAATCTCGCCGAAGAAAGATAGAATCTGCTGAAGCATTACTTGCCAGCATTGATAATTACGTGTTAAAAACACTTGATTTGAAAATAAAGCAAGAAACTACCTCTTTGACTTTTGGTACGAAATTCGAAGAGATCCAGCAACGCTGCGACGTTCCTTATCATTCCCCTCGTTTTCATAAGTTACGTCAACGCATTAGTAACGGAAAGTATAAGGTCCGTACTATTGAAGAAATATGTGCAGAAAAAATATCAGCTGGATTTGCAGCCGGACGAGATAAGCAAGTAGCAGGTCCAGAGAAAGGTGTCCCTCACATTCGTCCTCTTAATATAACACCATATGGAGAGCTGACTTTTGAAGATTCAAAATATGTTCCTCGTGATATGGTCTCTTCTTCTCAAAGGCTTACCTATGGTGAAGTTCTATTGAATAACACGAACTCAACGGAATGGGTAGGGAAAAGTACTGTTTTTGATGTAGAGCGAGAATGCTGCTGCTCAAACCATATCACCCGCTTACATCTCAAAGAGAAATTAGCAAATCCTTGGTTCATAGCAGCTCTACTGAACAGCATTCGGGCGACTGGTTACTTTGGCATCCTAGCTACTAACTTCGTAAATCAAGCGGGGATCAATACCACAACTTTACGGACCGTTGAAATTCCTTTGCCAGATATTGAAGTTCAAAAAGCTATAGCCGCTGAGGTTAACCATCGTAAAGACAAGGCACAGCGCCTCCGAGCTGAGTCGAAAAAAGAGTGGGATCAGGCAAAGGCACGTTTCGAGGGCAGAATTATGGGGGAACCAACACTTTCCCAAAAGGAAGACTATTATGAGCAATGAGCGGGGCATATCCCCGTCGCCAATCACCGGCGGTTCAACATTGAGGCCCTGGAGGGCATCCCTCTTGCGTCGGGACGGGCGAGGCCTTCGCCCTCGCATGTATCTGGCGATGTAAAAACACCCCCCTATATCACAAGGGGACTGAGGACAGCATAATCAACACAGCGCCCTGGAGAAATCCAGGGCGCTTTTCTTTTTGACCCACACTTAACCCCGCACCGCAAGGCTCGCTTCGGCGGGCCTTTTTGCGTTCCCCTCGCAGATAGCCCCTCGCGATCCCCAAGCGCCTCACGCACCTCCCATCGCAAAGATGCGGGAGGGGGCGGCGGCGCGCCGCGCGCCTTGCCCCCCCCTGCGCCCCCCCCAGAGCGGAGTCCATTATTTATTCGCCGCAGGTCACAACATCATAGCACACGGCGCAAGGCAACCCTGCCTGCCGGGCGCAAAAACCCGCGTCACGGGGTGGGCAGAGGGCCGCTGCTCCAGCCCTTCCCGTTGGTCAGGGCTTGGGCAGCGGCCAAGGCAGCGCAGCCTAACATCCTCAGAAGCATCCTTATCCTCTCGTCGTCAGGCCTCAGACAGCCATCCGGTCTGGTACGCTGCCCCATCGCCGGTTTTTGCTTCCCGGCGCAGGGCGCCCAGTACGGTATAGCCGCCCGTCCGCCCCTTGGCTTGGGGAATAGGGGGAACGCCAGGGGCGAACGGCGGCTTTATGCGGCCTTGCCCTCGTGTGCTTCCCTACGGGGTGCCTGCGGCTGTTTAAGCGAGGCGGCTCGCGCTGTCGCAGGCGTAGTCATAGCACACGGAGGTGTGAAATGTTGTATCAGGTTTCAATGAAGTGTGGTTTGTGTGGTTCGTTGTTTCCATACTCGCTGGAGCACCAGGAAGACGTGGAAAGCGTTCTCCAAGAGGCCGTGGATGCTTGTCCGCACTGCGGGGCGCCGATGGATCCCCAGGTCACGGATGAGGTCTACGACATCCGAGAGACGCAGGCCAGTTTTGTCATCACGCAGCCCGCGCCGGAGTTTCCAGAGTTACCGGAGCGGGAGCAACCCATCAATCGCTTGCGCGAGGTCGGCGCGTACGGGGTCAGCAATACGGAGTTGTTGGCCCTGGTACTCCGCCAGTCCGATCTGGAGACCGCGCTGCACATCCGGGGAGAGTTCCCCACGTTGGCCGACCTGGCCCGGGCCACAGAGGAGGAAATAACTCAGATTCCGGGCATCGGGCCGCAGACGGCGGGGGCGTTGCGGGCCGCGCTGGAGTTGGGGCGGCGCTTGTTAAACGAGGCGCTTCCCAACCGACGGCAGATCCGCAGCCCAGACGACGCCGCCGCAATTCTCCTGCCTCTCCTCGCTCATCAAGAACAAGAGCATTTTGTCGTCCTTTATCTCAACACCCGCAACATCGTCACCGACGAAGAGATCCTCTACAAGGGCAGCCTCAACACATCCGTGGTCCGCATCTCCGAGGTCTTTCGGGGCGCGGTCCGTCGCAACTGCGCGGCCATCATCGTCGCGCACAATCACCCATCCGGCGACCCTGACCCGTCGCCGGAGGATGTAGCGCTCACCCGGCGCTTGGTGGAGGCGGGGAAGATGCTGGATGTCCAGGTGTTGGATCATCTGGTCATCGGTACCCATCTCGCTTTTGTCAGCCTGCACGAGCGGGGCTTAGGTTTTGAAGATGCTTAGGTCATTCACTCACATAGTCACAGCAAAGGAGCTTTTAAGATGAAACTCTCAACCAAAGCGCAAGCCAGTCTTAACCGCGTTATCGAGCAATTCCAATCCGGGGATTTATCCCCCCTCGTCGAGGTGGCGCGCATCCGCCGCCATCCCGACGATCATCGTCCGTTTGACGCCTGGAGCTTCAGCAACCAAGTCCTGGCCTTCATTCAGACCGGGAGCGTGGATTGCCGGGGGTACCGTCAATGGCAGCAGGCCGGGCGTCACGTCCGCAAGGGCGAGCGGGCGTCCTACATCCTGGGGCCGCGTCACACGAAGATCACCGACGAGGAGACCGGGGAGGAGAAACTGATCCTCACGGGCTTCATCTCCATCGCTGTCTTTGCCGACCATCAGACCGAGGGCGAGCCGCTGCCGGAGTTCGACTATCAGCCAGAGGCGCTGCCGCCGCTGGTGGAGGTGGCCACGTCGCTGGGCATTCCCGTGACCTACGAGCCGTTGCCGCCCGACCGCTTGGGGCAATATACCCCCAAGCAAGACGCCATCGCGCTGGGCACGCACGATCCCGAAGCCTTCTTCCACGAGCTGGCCCACGCCATCCACTACCGCGTGAATCCCAAAGTCAAGCCGGGGAGAGATAAGGCGGGGAAAGAAACCGTCGCGGAGTTGACGGCCACGGTGCTGATGCACCTCTACGGCCTAGGCGACCGCACCGGCAACTGCTGGAGCTACATCCAGAGCTACGCATCTGACCCGCTGGTGGCCATCACCAAGGCGTTGGCCGACATCGAGCAGGTGTTGGCGTTTATTGAAAAACAAAGGCCCGGCAGTGAGAACGGATGCCCACCATCCGCCACCGCCGAGCCATTTCAGGTTACCCCAGTTTCAGCTATCCAAAAAGGAGCAACGCAATGACCAGTGTACCAGACCGAGCCAGATTAGCAAGAGGCCGGGTCATCGCCGCCACGCCGGGGGCGGTGATCTGCCTCGACAACTTTCATTACAAGGTGCGGAGTCAGGCGGCGGGCGTGAACAACACGCCCGCTCCGCACTACGATGTCCAACTGCTCTCCACGTGGCGCTGCACGTGCCCCGATTTCACCCATCGGCGCCAGGCCTGTAAGCACATCCAGGCCGTCAAGGAGATTCGCCACGCGCAGCAGGAGGCCCAGCACTTCATCACGCCTCGCAATCTCACCGAGGAGGAGCTGCTGGAGATGGTGATCCAGCAGCTTCAAGACCCCGATCTGCCGGGCGCCAAGCGTCAACGCTTGGACATCTATCGCAACGCCCTCACGTTGCCCCAGGTGCCGTTTGAGCTGCGCTACTGGTGGAAGGGCCGCGATCCCGAGGCCTTGTTCGATGTCGTGACCGGCATCACTTACCACGAACCGGAGGAAGGCATCAAGGTGCGCACGCCCCAGGAAAGAGAATGGCGTTTCACCAAGTACGACGTGGAGTATATCCGCGAGTACATCCTGGAGCACGACCTACACATCGTACAAAAGGAGATTGAGCGCACGCGCCGGAGACATTACGGCAGTTGGCAGGCGCTGTTTGTTCTCACCTTCGCTACCAACGGTCACGGGCAGTTTTCTACCGCCCCACTCCAGGAGGTAACCCATGGCGCCTAGAACCAAACACACCTACCGGGGATACGTGGCCGGGAAGGCGCCCAAACCCCGCCAAGAAAAGATGTTCGGGGCCGCGTCGCTGCCCTTGTGGAGCCAGACGGCGCCGCCGGGGCGCGTGGAGCGCTTCGAGCCACGGCCTTACGCGCATCAGGATAGTTTCACAGCCTGTCGCGTGTGTCGCGACACGGGCCACACGTCCGAAGGGTTCTGCACGTGCCCGGCTGGGCAGGCGGCCCGCGCCCGCAGCCGCGAGGTAGAAGATCAGGTGCGCGAGCCATCCCCGCCTCCGCAGCCGTATGTCCAGGACGACACCGCCATCCGCACCATCCGCGTCCGCAATGATCCCCGCGCTACCAACGATCTGGACGCCGCGACGGCCATCGACGTCGCCGTCGCCCATCTGGGCCACGAAGCGGACGACTGGGAGCTTGACAGTACGGACCACCCCAATGGCCACACCGTCATTCTCCAATTTAGCCGGATTTAGAGCACAGCATCGGGCGCGTGGTTGGAGTTTCCAATCACGCGCCCCTTTTTTTCGCCGAATAGCCCCCGCATCCCTCCATTGCTCACAGCCCCCGTCTCCGGGGGCGGCTAACTTCCCAACGTCTAGAACACAGCCAGGCCGTAACGAGGGGATCTTCACACTCAACCTCTCTCCAATCGCATCGCTGCGGGAGCGACGTCATCCTCGGCGCCGAGGAGAACTCCACCTGTGTGCAAGCGATTTTGAGACGCCTTGGCCAGTACGGCGGTGGTGAAATTGCAGCGACAAAGATGCGGGAGGGGCTTCGGCGCGCCGCGCGCCTTGCCCCCCCTGCGCCCCCCCAGAGCGGAGTCCATCCAATATTCGCCGCAGGTCACAACATCTTAGCACACGGCGCAAGGCAACCCTGCTGCCGGTCCGCAAAAACCCGCGTCACAGGATGGGCTGAGGGCCACGACTCCGGCTTAACGCCGGGCCGTGGCCTCCATCGCCGGTTTTTGCTCCCCGGCGCAGGGCGCCCAGTACGGTATGGCCGCCCGTCCGCCCCTTGGCTTTGGCGATTAGAAGAGCGCCAGGGGTGGACGGCGGCTTTATACAGCCTTGCCGCTCGTGTGCATTTTACAAGCGCCTGCGGCAGTTGTAGCGAGGCTGCTCGCGCTGGTGCAGGCAGCTATAGCACACGGAGGTGTGAAATGTCTCAGACGTACAAGAAGCAACCGGATCTCTGGCTGGGCAAGCACTTCGGGATCGACGCCTACCTGAGCCTCATCGAGATGGACGACGGCACGGCGCGCATCCTCATCAAGAAGCCTTCGGGGCAGGTGTGGGCCGGGGAAATCACGGAGACCGACCGCATCCAGCGTTCCAAAACCCAAGGAGGTGAGTGATGCAACCGCTAACATTCTTAGAAGACATAGCCAACGCGCTTTTGTCCATCGCTGAAGAGGTGGAAAGCATACGGCGGAGAAGGATGTTCAGTCTGCCATCTGGGAAGGAGAGCATCAACCTGGACAAGGTTCTATCTGTGAAGATCAGCCAGTACGCGGATGATTTTGAGGTTTTGGTGTACGCAGATGCCGGTGGGCGCGCCATGGTGTATCAAGGCGAGGACGCCGAGGCATTGGCTAAAGCTTTTGGCCTCAAATGGCCTGAAACGGGAGGTGAGTGATGTTTTACGTAACTGAGGAAGTTAAGTGTCTAGAGTGCCAAGGAACCGGCTGGGTGACTCATCCGGCGTGGGAGTTGTACTACGAGGAGCATAGCAACCTGGGCATCCTCGACGAGGACGGCCACCCTGATCCACGGTTGGATGAGGCTTGGTTCCGCGAGCAGGGCTACGATTACCCGCCAGACGAGGAAGTTCCGTGCTGGGGGTGCGAAGGCGAGGGGACGATCCGCCGTGAGGCCGAGCTGGCCACCGCGTTGGATGCGCTGACCCACGAGATCATCGCCGAGCTGGTCGAGACGCTGGGCGAGCTGCTGGCCCACTGGTGGAACGACGCCTGGGCGCCAACGCCTGATCACAATTCGCCCGTGGTCACGACCCCCCAAGAAGCCTACTACCGCGCACACACACTTTACCGACGCCACGCACACTTACTTGCCGAGGAGGAAACCGATGAACCAACTGATCTTTGAGCTACTACAAGCCGAGGCGGGGGAGGCTAATTCAGCCTCCCTCGCGCTCAATCGCGCCCCGCTTCGGGAAAAGCTGAAGGAGCTGGCTGCCTTAGAGGGCGACGCCGCCTTCTGGGAGCAGGTGGGCAACACGTTTAAGTTCATCGAGGTCGCCGAGGAGGAGATCGCCCGCGCGCAGCACCGTTATCCAGAGCAAGCCAAGCCCCTCCACCGCACGTTCGGCTTTCTACGCCCGGATCACTTCATCAACTATCACCCCACCATCTATCGCCATCACTGCCGGGAGTTGTTGGAGCGGATCGCCGCCGGCGCGGATACGCGCCCTGGCACGCTGGCCGAGGCTGCCATCGCCATTATGCAGGTGACCTTGGCCACGCCCGTGCAGCGCGATGTCGCTATCCTTTATGGGCGCATCTTCAAGGAGTTTTTCCCAGAGCAGTACGAGGTGTTGCGCTACTTCCCCACCGAGGAGAGCTACCCCGGTCGCTGCGATGAGATTTTAGCCACGCTGCGTCGCAAGCTAACCGCGCCGCGTCGGAGCTATACCATTCAATCAACAGCTAACACAAAGGAGCTATCGCAATGAGCAACAGTACGCGCCGCTTAGTAGACAGACTTAAAGAGATGGTGCTTTTTTACCAGAACACCAACGATCACAATCGCTTTGTGGCCTACAAGTATGAGGGCGCACTGATCTACGTTCTGGATATGCTACACCGTCCAGACAGCATCGAGGATTTGAAAGCCGAGATCGTTACTGAAATCGAGTCGGCCTTGCAGGAGAGGCCAATTCACCAGAATCACTACTATCCATCACAGCCCACACGGGCAAAGGAGCTATCGCAATGAACACCAAGACAATGAAGCCGCGCAAGTCGTCAGGCCGTCAGCAGCTAACGCCCACCACCCCACGCCCCTCCACGGAGATGCTCCGGCAGTGGATGTTTTATGAGGGCGGGTGCGAAGCCATCGATGGCTGTTGGGTCGAGCCAGACGGTCACTGCCCGCACGGGCACCCGTCATGGCTGCTCTACCTGGGGATGATCTAATGGACGCCCGGCAATTGGCCTTTCGCTTTGATGAGATGCTAGACGAGCAACACAAAACCCAGAAGCTCCTCCGCACTATGGCCCAGAGCTTCGAGGCCGCATCCAAGCACTCCCAAGAGGATGCTGATCTTGTCATCAAAGCGCTTGACGATCTCCGCGAGCAGATCAAAGACCTGACCGATGTTATGGCAGAGGCCAATGGTCTCTGGCGCTAACCTTTCCTATCGCACGGCCCTGCCGGGAGGCATTGTATCCCGGCGCTTCATTCTTTCAGTCAGCCCATAAGGGCAAAGGAGCTACCGAGATGAACACGCAGGCAGAGTCAAAGCAAGAGACGTTGTTGCAGGCCGTACTGACCGAGCTGGAGAGAGTGAACACCACGCTGCAAGCCGTCGCAGAGACGACGGCCATCATTGCCAAGTCGCTGGTCAACGGCCACGGCCACGGCAACGGCCCCAACGTGGGTCCGAACTTCCAACGCGCCCTGCCAGAGTACCCCACCTTTGAGTGGGAGACCATCGGCGCGGAGATCGTCAAGTGGGATCGGCACGGCGCTACCGTGGTCAAGTGGCAGGGCTTGGAGTTCTTCCGTAGGAGACATACCGACTACGACGCCAGCATCTGGTTCAGCCGCTACACCGGCCAGAAAGATGAGAACGACCGCAAGGTCTATGCCAGGCTCATCACCTTCAGCGACCGCCCCCGCATCGTCAAGGGCCTCCCCGACGAGGTCACCGACCGCTTGCCGGACGCCCCACCAGTCGCATCACCCCCACAGGAACAACCCGCACCAGACAAAGCCCCGACCAACCATCCGAAAGACAGCCCTGAACCGCCAACGGAGACAAAGCGCAGCGCAGCATCCGCAGCAACTAACCCCCGCGTCGCATTCTACCAACTCCTCCCCCAACTCATCAACGCGGGCAAACTCACTACCGAGGGCGCCAACCAACTGGCCAACATCGCCAAGCGCCAAGGCTACCCCGTCGCCCTCCAGGCCGCCCAGGAACTCTCCAACATCGCCGCAAAGAGCAAGCCTCCACGCCGCACTTTAGAGCGCAGCGAGAAAGTGCCCACGGATACGAAGCGCAGCGAGGCATCCACGGCAGCGCATAGCGCCCCCACAGCCGCCGATCTCCTCTACCCCAAGAACGAGCTAGACGCTTTCTTCCCCCGTGAGTAAGTCGTCGCACAAGGGCGCGCGGTTGGTCATCCAATCGCGCGCCCCCCTTTTTTCGCCGAATGTACGTTCCATCCGGCATAACTCTCAGCCACAAACCTAAATTAAACATTCAATTTCGCAATTTTACTCAAAATTTTCCAAATAATGTATAATTGGGCCGAGGAGGGGGGGGAGCAATGGCAACGCTGATCGTCAGCGATTTACACCTGGGACGCGGCGGTCCCTGCATTGATCAAGATCTCGCAGATTTACTCGACTTCTACTGTTCCGATGCTGATTGTTTAGTCCTCGCCGGCGACACGTTCGAACTGGGCAACCGTGATCCTTGTGCTACACTTAGCGCAACTTTACAACGACACCCCACCGCTTTCAACGCCCTACGTCAATGGTGCCGTGCCGGCAACGATTTGCATCTAATTCCCGGCAACCACGACCCGCAACTCGCAGAGAGTGACCTTCAGGCCATGCTCTGCGATCTTATAGACGCCGCTCCAACTTTTTCCCATCACTATCGAGACGAGCATCTGCACGTCGAACATGGCAATCGCTACTGTCCGTTAGTGTGTAAGCCTCCCAGCATCGTCAACCAGGTGCACAACCAACAGCTCAAGAAGCGGATGGCGTGCCTAATCCTCCTCAGCTTGACCCTGCTGGCCACAGCTCCCCCGGCGGGAGCTATCGCCCTCGTAGGCACAGCTACCCAACTTTACCGCACCGTCACAACCCAACTCTACCGCACAGCCGCTCAAGACATCGCCGCCGGCGATGACATCAGAACCATCGTCCTGGGACATTCTCACTGTCCTGACTACTACCGACCTGCTCCCCCGGTGGACTATTTCAACTCTGGTTCCTGGACTCGCAATCTAGATCCCCTCACGCCCTCAGCCCTCACCTACATTCACGTAAACGGCCACGGGCGCCTTTTGCACTGGAAAGATGGGCCGCACCTCATAGCAGAACCAAGGAGGACCTCATGCGTTTGTTGATCACAGGAAAGACGCGGAGCGGGAAGAGCACAGCCCTGCATAAGATCATCTCCCACTGTCTGCGTGAGAAGTGGGTTCAGGTGATCCTTTTCGATGGCAAGGGAAGCGAGCTGCACACATACCAGGCCCTCGAGGGCGTGCGCTACTACGACGCCGAGGACGTGGAGGAGTTCGCCGCTGCGCTGGAAGAGATGTCCAACACCCTGCCAGCGCGCTATGCCAAGCTGACAGAGCGGGGATTGCGCAAGGCCGCCCCCGGTGATCCTCGATATCTGCTCATTGCCGATGAGATTCAGCGCGCCACTCGCCATCCCGACCATAAATCTGAGGTGCGCGATGCTCTCAATCTTATCGCCGAGCAGAGCGCCGCCCTGGGCGATGTGCTGATCCTCTCCACCCAACGCCTCCAGTGGAGTATCCCCGTCAATACCCGCTATAATTTCAATTCGGAGTTGGCGATGCTTGGCTGCGGATATTTTCACCTCAAACGCGATGGATCTGCGACCGAGGCGGGCCGCGTCGCCTACATCGATCCAGAAACATCGTTGAGCACAATCCAGGCTGAAGCACCGGCGGAGTTTCCTCTCGATCCAGAGCATCTGCTGGCCATCTTGGGAACTCAGTCAATCGAGAAGACCCGCGCACCGGCGACGCTCTACATCGGAGAGCGCGGCTCTGGCCGCACCCACGCCCTGAAGGCCCACAAAAACTGCTGTGAGCGGTCTATCTATCTAGATCTTGCCCATCCTCATAAGGACAACCTGGTCACCCTCATCGAGCAGGCGAACGCCGCCGTCCCCGCCAAGGCAACCATCCCGGAGCTGGCCGAGATCGCGGCGCTGGCGCTCCAGGCCGAGCCGACGCTGCTGCTGCTTGATAACTACGACCGCGCCTCCAAGGGCCTGCGCCGGTCTACCTGCACACTGATGGACGCGGCGGCCCAGATTGCCATCGCTGCTACATCCCCTCACACCTCGGCCCAGGAGGATAAGCTCGCTCCGCTGGTGCCCCGCTGCTGCATCGTAGACCTCAAGCCCCTGAACAATCGCGAGGCGCGGACCTTAGCGGAGAAGCATCTGCCAAGCGGCCTCGATGTCGAAGATCGCGAAGCCGCTCTCCGGCGCATAACGCGGATGGCGAACGGCCATCCGGCGACCATCGTCGCGTTGGCTCGGCGCGTGAAGAATGCCTCCCTGCGCGAGATGCGCGAGTGGCAAAGCACCACCCGCCCCAAGATCGCCCTGGGCTGGCTGGTGCTGTTGCCCCTCCTGGCCATCCTCATGCTGCTCCGAGGCGATGACGCCTACTGGATCTCGCTGGTCGCGATGATGGGCTATATCCTCATGCGCCCCATGTTATACCGCGCCATGCGGTAACATGGCGAGAATTTTTCTCTGGGCGCCCTTATAGAGAAAAAAATGCGACATCTGAGAAACCATCTGGGAGCTATATCTCACATCGTCGCTGGATTGTTGCCCCTGACGTGGAGCGCCGTCCTCATAGGAGGTCAGCCTCATCCTGTGCTGATTGTGTTCGCTGCATTCTTCGCGCTGCTCCCTGATGTCGATACGACGGCCAGCCACGTCGGCAGGCTTTTCCCCTACGCTTCAGAGCAAATCGAGAGACGCTGGGGACATCGCACTCTCACGCACTCACTTCTCGCGGTCGCGGCGATAGCGCTCTTCACGTGGCTAATTTTCCGCGATGGATGGGTATGGTTGACGGCAGCCTACGGGACGCATCTGCTGGTGGATATGATTGTCGGCGCCGAGGGAGTCCCATTGCTTTGGCCTGGCTCCTGGCGCTTCTTCATCGCGCAGATCCCCGCCGCTTCCACCGGCGAGGTGGTGGCCACCGGATCGCTCGCCTTAGCGCTGATGCTCCCCTTGCTGTGGCCCGCTCTCGCATTCTCTACCGCCGAGATTCTCCCCAAGCCGCCGCCGCCCACGCTCACACCTACGCCCACGCCGAAGACCGTCACGATCCGCATCCCCCACGTGTACGATCCTGATGAGGTCCTAATCGAGCCGGGCGATACGATCACCACCGGCCAACTGATCGCCGATCTCGTCACCTATCGCCGCCTGATCGCCACGCCGACCCCCACCCTGACGCCCACACCCGGCCCAACTCCCACGCCGGCGAACCTGAACCCGGCTACCGTCGCCCAGGCAGAAGCCGAGCTGTCGCTGGCCGAGGCCCGCCACGCCGCCGCCATTGCAACGCCCACGCCCGACCCGATCCTCCTGGCCACGCTCCGCAGCGAGCAAGCCGCTGTCAACAACGGCATCCAGGATCGTCGCGACGCTCTCCATCGCTGTCAGCAGGAAAATGCGTGTGATGACTGGCGGTACCAGCTCGCCGCGCAGGAACTGGCTGAGCTAGAGGCGCGAGCCACTGAGATAAGCCAGCAACTCAATGCAGAACTTTACCCCCAACCAGACGCCCTTGCTGTGAAAATAGCCGAGGCGCAATTAGCCCTGGCTGAGACCCGCCATGCCGCTGCGGTGGCCACCCCCACCCCCGCCAGTCCTACGGCCACACCGCGCCCTGTCGATCCCCCACGGAAGGAGATCAACGACGAGACGCGAATCCACGCGCTGATTGCGGGGCACGTGGTGGAGGTTCGTATCGCAGCGGTCACGGGGAATGAGGCTGTGGTGGAAATTTTGGTCGAACCAGTGACAAAATAACCGCATTTCCCCTTCTCAGCGCTTGTGATAAAATAAACTTGAATTCAAATAGCAAGTGCAAAACCCATTGAAGTACAGAGGTGAGCCATGGAAACTCTCAAAAAGCCCATCAATATCGCTGGTCGGACCGTCCCTCTTATCTCCATTGTTGTCTCAGGCCTGCTACTCCTATGCAGCCTGTGCTGCTGCGGAACCCTGGCATTACCTAGCTCAACACCTACCCCAACACCATCACCTACTAGCACCGCCACGGTACCGCCAACAAAAATCGTCGAGGCCACCCAAACACCATCCCCAACTATTGCTGCTACCAACACGTCCCTGCCCTCACCTACTAGCACCTCACCTCCCACAGGAACCCCTACGCCCACACCCCCTCCAATTCCAGAAGACGCCCAGGAGGCCCAGGTAATCAACGTCGTAGACGGCGACACGATCAAAGTGAGGATTGACGGAGAGACCCAAACCGTCCGGTACATCGGCATCGATACCCCTGAAACGAAACACCCTAACAAACCTGTGGAATGGATGGGTCCTGAAGCCACAGAGGCTAACAAGGAGCTGGTAGCAGGGAAAGAGGTCTGGTTGGTTAAGGATGTATCAGAAACTGACCAATATGGGCGCTTGCTCCGCTACGTCTATCTTGCGGATGGAACGTTTGTCAACGCCGAGTTGGTCAAGCAAGGGTATGCCCAAGCGAGTTCCTATCCTCCAGATGTTAAACACTCGGAGCTATTTGTCGAGCTACAAGCCGAGGCGCGCGAGAATGAGCAGGGGTTATGGGGAGCAACACCTACCGCCCTCCCTCCCACGGCAACTCCTAAGCCCCTTCCAACTAACACACCGCCACCATCTACACCAGTCCCCACTGAGCCACCAGCCACTGCAACCGCAGCGCCAGCAGCGCCAGGAGAAGTCATAATCAGCTATATTTTCTACGATGGAGTTGTGAAACGAGTTGAGAGCGATGAATATGCAGTAATCAAGAATACAGGTGGTTCCCCAGTCAACCTCGCTGGATGGCACTTGAATGCCGGTAATCCGGGCCAGGATTTTTGGTTCCCTAATTTCGAGCTACAGCCAGGTCAGGAATGCCGCGTGTACACCAATGAAAATCACCCAGAGAGTTGCGGCTTCAGCTTTGGCAATGGCCAGGCGTTATGGAATAATGGCGGGGATTGTGGCTACCTCTATGATAACAACGGCGCAGAAGTTTCCTCTTATTGCTACTGATGCGAAAAGCCAAGGAGCTTAGAACTCCCTAGCTTTCTTTTCTCCCCGCTCCGAGCAAGCACAAACAAAAAAGACCTGACGGGTCTTGAAACCCCGTCAGGTCTTTTTTACTCAAAAACAGATCTACCCGGCGCTACCTCGGAGTCCTAACCTTCTGCCTCCGATACCACACAACGTCCTCTCCCTCCCCGGCGATGACAAACCTCACTTAGAGATGGCCGCCTCCACCAGCTCGCCAGCAGCCTCTGCCAACGCATCCATCAGAGGCCGTATTTCGCTGAGCAATACCTCCACCTCTCCGAGGCCGCCGCGCGCTGCGATAACCACAGAACCGCTCTCGCCACGCTCTACACTCTCTTCCAGTCTCAGGTACAGCTTATCATTAACCTCTATGATGTCCTTCACCTCACACCTCCCCGTAAACTCTCTGCTAAATCCCCAAGTTGTCCAAGGCCGCCGCCAATTCCGGATCTTCATCTGGGCCATCATCCCCTCGCACGACCTTCATCCGGTCGATCTTCTGCGATAGCGCCCGCACCTCGCTCAGCACATTGTCCAAGGAGGCACCGTCTCCCTGCTCTGCCCGGTAATAGGCCCACAACGCCTCGCGCACCGTGGCCGATGCATTCCGCTTGCTATCTAGCCAATTTATCAGTTCGGCATCCTCCTCAGGGTCTAAGGAGAATGATCTTCGCTTCGTCGCCATAGTTAGAAGACACGCTTGGCGAGCTTGTAATAGCCCAGAGCATTGCCCGCCACCGGGTCCTTCACCAGGCGCGCGTGCGGCCAGTGGCTCTGAATAAGATCCCCCAGCAGTAGCGCCCCGCCGCCGGTGACCAGGATCGCGTCCAGCATCGCCCCGCCGTTCCACAGGTGGCCAGCTTCCGCAACGACTTGATCCGCGAGATCGGCGGCCAGATCATCCACGATCGCGCTAAATTCCTCCACCGGCTTGCCGTAGTAGCGCAGCTCGCGCGACTGGATCGCCTCGGAGAGCCGGTGATCGCGCATATCGTCGAGGCCGGGATACTCGTCGGAGAGCCACGCCCGCACCCCGCGCACTAAGTCCCATCCTCCCACGTTCACCGAGGAGGTCTCCCGCCCGATCTCCGTCAAACGATTGACGCTCAAGAGATTGCAGGTCTTCCCGCCGACGTCGATGATTCCCACGGCGGATTTGCCCAGCGCTTCATCGGCGATCTCCCCGCGATCATTCAACACCTCGGATAGCAGGCTGCCGAAGGGCTGGGGAATCACGCGCACCTGCCCCACGCGCACCAGTTGGGCGTGGCGCCCTTCCCGCTGGACGCGATGCTCACCGACGAGCTGCTCCTGCACAACTCCCTTGTCGTCGTAAAAAGCCACAGGGAGGCCCGTCACCACATCCAAATCCACGCTGGTGGCCGTGGTCAATTCAGACACCGCGGCCAGGAAGAGATCGCGCCACTCCTCGCTCTTAATCCAGCCCCGATCCTCCCGGCGATTCAGAAATCGGCTCTGCGTGACCGCCTCCTCACCGACGAGCACCCGGCGCGGCGCGGTCAGCATAATGCCGTGCCCATTGCTGCTCAGGCTAAAATGTGCTTGATCCGGACTGCCAACCACAGAGGCGAAGGCGCTCCGCCGGTCGCCGCTGATCGCCTTTACGTCACTGTACCCCACGTCAATTCCTGCTAACATCACGACCTCCTTATGGCTAACGCCGTGTAATTTCTCGGTAATACTCGATCATACCGCTTTATACTATCTGTAATACTCAATCATACCAACAAAAAGCTCTTTTTCATCACTGACTGACAATCACCGGCAAGTAGACGTCTCGATAGGGAGATTCGAGGCCGAGGAGGTCATAGAACTGCCGAGGGAGCGCTCTCTCATAGATCGCGTAGCTCGATAGCGTCATCGTCGCCCCATTCAGCGCCTCGCGCGTCCACCACGCCAGCGGCGCCGTATCCCATCCGCATTTAAACTCGCGGTCAATGTGATGGACAACCCACTGACCATTTTCCGGAATAAGTCCAAATTCCTGTGGCATGCCATAATCATACTCTGGATGATCAACAACGACCGTCAGTTGTACGACCTGCCGCCCCTCGAGTGAGATTGTCTCGGTGTATGCTGAGTTGATGCACGGCGGCGGCAGGGGGATCTCATCAGCCCGCGGACGCTGCACCCGCCGGAATTCAGGGCATCCATCTGGCCAGTCATACGCCGGCGTATTGCAGGGCTGGGTCCACCAGGGCTGTGTGGTGGCCACCGTGGCCTGGGTAGCCTGAGCCGAGGGCAACAGCAAGAGCAAAGCAATCGCTAATACAAAACTCCACAAAGTTTGATTTCGCGTAATCATAAACACCTCCAACCCATAGCCGAGTACACGCATTCTCGGTCATACCATCCCATACTCCCCAACAATCCCCATATCACCATCATCATATTGCTGCCACAAAACCGCAATACCAAAGCCCGGAAATCTAACATACCCCCCTCCCCAGTTTGGAATTCAATCACAACCACACTATCTCCCAATATCATTTGCCCCACAGTAAGTTCAAAAAAGACTTGCATAGCCGAGTACACGCATTATCGGCTATGTAGGAGTTAGATCTCCCGAAATTCACACGTCTCGCACAGGTCAAAACCTCGCCCCGGACACGTCGAATTGCCAACGAAGACCCCACACGGCCCTGTCTGCTGATGATGCCCATTGCCATTGTCAGGATCAGCCGGAGGTTCATCGCCAGCCAGCATGCAGTGAATCTGAAACCCAGAATTGCATTTGTTCCGATCCTCGTAGGCTCCCCAACCAGATTTACGCGCTTCTGTATGGGCCCGTACGTATCCAGGCGTCACGTGCGACTTTTGAGCCAACCGTGGCCACATATTTTCCCCAATCCCCGCGTCGGCAAACGCCTGCTGTAGCTTCTCTGAAACCGGAAAATTTACGGTTTCAGGGGACTCTACCTCTACTACTACATCTTCACTAGGAGTTTGTGCTAGCATTTTCTCTTCTGAAACAGCTATCCTACTACTAGTAGTAGTAGTAGGGGCCGAAACCATGGAATTTCCGGTTTCAGCGCTCGAAACCGGAAAAATTCCGGTTTCGATAAATTCCAGGGGTAGTTGGCCGCCTGGGAGCTGCCAATGGCGATAATCGGTCCGCTCGATATAGCCATTTAGCTCCAAAAAGTCCATGGCTTTGCTGATCGTCTTTTCAGAGCGCCCCAGAGCTGTCGAAATTTGCTTTTTCCCAACGGGCACCCGCAGTATCCCCATCGCGATAAGGATGCTCAGCGGTGGGCCTTGCAAATCCCGTAGGGTTGTCAGCGCTTGTCGCTGTCGCCTATCCATCATTCCACTCTCCTCGAATTTGGACATCAAAAACATGAAGATAGCTAACTCAGAAAATACCCGCACATCGGCGCTAAACGCTGCGCCGATTGTGCTCTGCACCTCTTCCCCCGAAGGGGTTGCTACCTGCGATCTCCTACATCATCCCCCGCGCACATCGGCGCTAAACGCTGCGCTGACGCTTGCGGCGCCGACTGCGCGCTGCTTACTCATCAGCGGGGCAACGGCGAGCATCTGACCCGACTGAGCCGCGCTTTCCCACTACGGTTGTTATGGCAAGTTTCCAAGAAACAGCCGAGACCGCGAAACGAACGAACTGGCCATAACATGCGTAGCGGTAAGTTGCGGAGGGATGACCGAGACCGCGCCTGCGAAACGACCGAGATGACGACCGAGACCACGCCCCGCAACACGCGCTCTCAAAACCTGGTCGCGAGGCTGAATGGAGATCGCCGCCACCAAATGACCACCCCCACCCCAAGATGGCTCTGTGCAACCGTGGCGGTGGGCCTGGGCATAGCTCACCGCGCTGTTCCGACTACACGGCCAGCGCTCACCGGTCGCTGGGTATTTGTATCGGCACATCACTTCTTAATCCTCAATCCAGCGCTGTCCTGGTGGCCACCCCACATCATAGCGCCCAGAACTCCCTACATCCGGCGGCCCTCATTGCCAGTTCCTGGGTGTATTCCCGCACATCTCCCTGAAAGATGGTAGCTTTGCCCGCTAAGAATTGCTCCGCCGTCACTTCTTGTTCTATATCGACGACGCCTCCCTCTGCCTCGGCGATGTCATTCACAAGCCTTGTGAGGGCATCATCTTCGTTCTCGGCATCGATGACCTCGAAAACGTCGCGCTCGACGAACTTATGGCGCGTCCCTATCCATTCGTCGCCGTCGGCATCCACGTAGGGAAAATGTACCAACACGTTGACCACCACCGTCCCCGCGATCATGTAGTTTGCCATTTAGCATCCTTTGAAAATTTAAACGTGTGAAGGTAAACATACGCACAGGGTGAAAATCGTTGAATCTGGGCGAATCTACGGCACGCTTTTTGTATCCCAGAGACGCCCTTGCCGCAGGCGCCCGATCTCCTGCCGTTTTTGCCGCTCCAACGCCTCCAACGCCTCGAACATGGGGTTAGCCCCAGGAACAGGGCCAACCAGCCAGCGATCACCGGCGAAAAGTACCTCCAGCGGCTCCCGACCGTAGAGTTGGCGGAATGCCCTGGCCGCGCCGGCGCGACCGTGTTCCAGATCTACGCTCAGATAGCCGTTGCTGTCATCCATCTGATTTGTCCGAGGTGTACATCATCCGCCACAATTCCCGCTGCCTCGGCTTTAGCCTCAGACAGCGCCCTTGATATCGCTGACATGGGCCAAAACATCGCTAACTTGGATTGTGTACATCATCACCTCCGTGTAAAATCCTCTTGCCAATCACCCTACGTTTGTCTCTTGCGGCTCGTCCATCGGGCGGGCCGACTCGCATAGTTTTCTGCTATGCCACACGATCTCTGGCGCTTCATACGGTTGCTTGCTGATATGGCCAGCACAGCGTGCAAGCAACGGCAGATATATAGGACGCGATGCTAAGAAGCATCGCTGTCATCACTTGGTCCGTACACTCCAAACGACCCCAGCTCGGCGCTCGTCAATCCATCCGCGACCTCACAAAACTCGGTCAGATATCCAGCAACCGCAGCGGCTTGTGATGGTATCAACCATATCCCAACGGCCTCGGTGTCATCAGCGCCGATTTTGACAAAGACGCGCTCACCTTCGATGTCTGGCTCTATGGTTAACAGTGTCTTATACTTCAAAACAACCTCCCTTAATCTAATCCCTGATAGCTTGTATCATCGCCCGTATCTATTGCCTGCGGTTCAGAGACAGGTCCTGCAAGATAGCACGTGCCAGCGAAAAACACTTCCTGCGGGTCACGACCAAACCTGGCGCGATAGGCATCCTCCGCCCCGGTCTCACCCGCATCTACTGTAACCGCAAGATAGCTATCACCTTGACCCAACTGCTGGCCTGTATCAATCATCGCTTGTCCACTCCTCTAATAAGGCCTCTGGGGCGATCAGTTCATCCACAGCCTCGCAGAAGCGTGTCAGGTACTCAGCTAAGGCCACTGCGTGTGCTTTCAACACCCACAGGCCGGTCTTCTCGATCTCTTCCCCGCCGATCTCGAAGTAAACGTGCTCGTTATTCAAGTCCCCTCGCGCCGTCAGTTTCCTGTCACTCATTGTCTGAAACCTCCTGCAATTGATTGAATGACCGCAAATTATCGCCCATCCCCCGGTTGTAGGCAGGCTTCATTGGCATTGTGTACATCGCTACCTCCGTGTAGAATTCTCTTGTCAATCACCCTACGTTTGTCTCTTGCGGCTCGTCCATTACGACGGGCCAGCTCGCGTAGCTCTTGCTAAGCACGATCTCTAGTGCTTCATAGGACTGCATATTATTGCTTGCTGATTGCCTATCAGCGTTTTTCATCACTCTCCCCCGGTTTGTCAGCGTTTGTCAGGTTTGTCAGCGTTTGTCAGGTTTGTCGGTTTGTCAGCAAATCGCGCAATTTGCGGGTTACTACGTGTGCATTGTTCCGCGTCGCGTCCTTTTCAAGCCAGCCGCGCGCCCGCCAATCCTCCAACAGACGGCGCGCGTCGCGTTGACCCAGTCCCGCCTCTTTCAGAAAGCCCAGGGTCATACATCCGTCGCCATCCCTCAGCGCCGCCTTGATCAGCGCCGCTTCGCGCTCGCTCAGGGCTGGCCCGGGGCGCGTCCCCGCCGCAATCAGCTCGCGCTTGTCCAGGTAATAGGCCTGCATCGCGCCCCACCGATCGGTGATGGCCAGGCCGGGCCGCTGGGCCGGGACCTTCGCCGCTTCCTCGCATCCCACGTTGCGCGCCACGGCGGCGCTCTTGACCTTGAAGCAAATCACGGCATCCATTTGGTCGCGCACGCGCCCCACAATCCCCTTGGTGAAGTCCTGGGCAGCGAAGATCAGGTGCACGCCGAACTTGCGTCCCCGCCAGGCCAGTTCGGCCGCCGCCGTGGCCAGTGACCCATTCGCGCCGCCGGTGGACGCCGCCGCCGAGTTGAATTCGTCTAACACGACGATCAGGCGCGGCAACACCGGAGCGCCCTGCTCCTGGGCCAAGGTGTTGTATTCCCCCAGGTCGTCGGGGAAGCCATCTACCTGCGCGTACTGCGCTGCGCGGGCGTCGCACTCGCCCAAGCCGCGCACGATAAGGGCGTGCATCTCGTCCGGGGTCTGCGCAATCGGCGCCAGCAGGGCCGGGTGATCGGCCAACATCGGGAAGGTGACGTCATCGCGGTCGGCTAACATCAGGGAACAGCCGTCGCCTATGGCCTGGTAGACCAGCAGGCGCAGGAAGCTGCTCTTGCCGGCGCCGGTCATCCCGGCGACCAGAGCATGCTTCATCCGGTCCCACGGCAGGCGCACCTCGCCGCCGCCGGCGCGCCGGCCCAGGCGCACCTGGCCGCGCTCCACGCCGGGGAAGTCGATCTTGCCGGGGAGCTTGGGGGGATCGTTGAGTAGCACCGCGTAGCGCAGGCCGTTGGAGTTGCTCAAAAAGACGGGCATCCCTTGCAGCGCCGTGCTCAGGTGATCTAGGAGGTTAGGGCGCGTGTAGTCCTCCAGCTTCTTCACCCGTCGCAAGTCCAACACACCAAAGAGCCAGGCGCAGCCGTCGCTTTCGGTCAGTAGCCAGTCGGTGAAGAGCGGGCGCACCCCGCGTTTGCTCATCGTCGTGGGGATCACGCGCGCCGCGCGTTCTGCCTGTAACATCGTGCCTCGGTTCATTTTTTCACCTCGTTCGGATCTTCTATCGTCATTGCTAAGGTCTTGGGCCGCACGTCCCGCAGCCAGGCCGCCACCCTCGTCGGGGGGATCACCTGCACTTTAGGCGGCGCGCCGGTCATCGCCAGGCGCTGCGCTTGCCGCCGGCGCGTGCTTTGTGAGCGCTTGCGGGGTGGGCTGGCCACGCCGCGCGTCGCCAGATCCACGGCCTGATCGCGCATCGTCACCGTCGCCTGCTGCTCTTCGTCCACCAGGGCCGGCATCGAGACCTCGCCATCCAACACGGCCACCGGGCCAAAGCTGCGGTCGGGATCGTAGACTAACATACCGCCGCGCCCGTTGGGGAAGGCCAGGAGAGGCGCGTCGCCGCGCGCGTCGCGCCGGATCGCTCGCGCCCGCACCTCGGCGGTCTTGATAAAGCGGATCGCCGCGAAGGCGAAGAGGCCGGCTATCAAGACGACTAACGCCCACGGCCCGTAGGCCTTCAGCGGGTAGATCAGCTCCTCGCGCCGGGTGGCCAGTTCGGCTTGGCGGATCGCCGCTGCGCTCTCCGCGGCCTCGCGCTGCGCTTGGTGGGCGCTGGCCGTGGCGGTCGCCTCGATGGCGATGGCTTCGGCGGTCGCAGTTGCGCTGGAGCGTTGGGCTTCGGCAGTGGCCGTCACCGCGCCGGCGATAGCTTCAGCGGTGGCCGTTTGTTGGGATTGCATAGCGTCGGCGGTGGCCGTGGCCGCCCAGGCCACCGCTGCCCGCTCCTCGGCTTTTTGCTGGGCGATGGCCGTGGCGGTGGCCGCATCCCGGCGCGCCTGATCCTGCTCGGCGCTGGCCGTGGCCGTGGCCTCAAAGCGCTGGGCGTCGGCGGTTGCCGTCGCAGCGAATCTCTGCGCTTCGGCGGTCGCTGTGGCTTCCCAGATGGCCAAGGCGTGCGCCTCGGCGGTGGCCGTGGCCTGGGCATGATATTCTCTGAGCGTGTCTTCGGCTTCCAAGGCTTGCAGATAACGATCTACCTGGACCGCCTCCACCGTGGCCTGGTGGCCGGCGTCCACCACCAGGGGCGCGTGAGGTCCCGGCGTCGGCGTAAACACGCCCGGCGTCAGAGTGGTGCCCTCACAGGCTAACGTGAGAACCAGCAGGCCCGCCGCTATCCCGACCGTCACCCAGCGATTTCTCGTCATCGCGTCACCTCCACCACATCGGGTCAGGCTCAGTGTAAGGCTGCTCGCCGGCATCCTCCGCCTCGTCCCAGGCGTCATAAGGCGCGAGCGCTGCGCCACGATCCGCGCGCAGCTCGCGCAGCGCCCGCAAGACCTCGATCTGGATCAACGCGCCCAAGGCGTCGCCCGGCGCGGCGGTAGGGCCAGTTCGGCCCCACTGCGCGTTGGAACCGGGCAGCCAGGCGTCATCCGGTGAGTTGTAGAGAGTCTGAATGCGCCGGCGCAGCAGGAAGATATAGGTTCCCCCCGCGATCGTCGCCACAAACAGCAGGAAAGCTAAGATCATCATCCCCACGTTCCCCGCCGTGCTGCCGGCCGCGCTCACCGTGGCGGCGGTGGCGACCTCTTTGGTGGCGGTCGCTTGCATCGCCAACGTCCAGGCCAGCGCCAGGGCGATGCCCAGGCCCACCAAGATCATCGCCGCCCGCAACAGCTTCCGCCACAAGGCCGCTACCACGACCAAGATAATAGCCCCGCCGCCGATGTACAGCCACATCATCGTGTCAAACTCAAAGTTTAGAGCGTCCATTGTACCCTCCCTTTATCTAAGTCTTTCCAGGTGGCAGAGCGTGTTATCCCCGCCATCTATGCTATAATCAAGGTAACCGGGCAGTAAACATCCGCGAGGATGTATAGCGTAAGTTAAGCGCTTCGCTCTATTGTCTGGTGAGTTCCCGCCGATGGGATGGCTGCCGGCCTTTTTTCCCTCGGTCCTTTGTTGGATAATGGCCCTGACAGTGTTGGCGCACTGTCGGGGCCGTACGCTTTTAAATTACTAAACTGCTAAAAAAAATTATCATATATCCAAAATTTTTCGATCCGTTTTAGAAAATGCAAAAAACCTTACATAGGAGTTTGCCATAATTCTTCTAACCTCCTATTTGTAGATATAAACTTCCGAGGCAAAAAAAGACCTAAGCATGGTCTTTTCGTTTTTCCCCTTCTCGTTCCTCAATGAACCGCTGCGCTTCACTATCTGGTATAGCCCACATGTGACCTATTTTCTGGCCTCTGAGCCGCCCCTGATTTAGCAGGCGTCCAATGTATTGCATAGATACCCCAGAAGCCTCACTTAGTTCTGTAGTAGTCCACGGTTTTCCTAATCCATGATTATTCTTATCTGTCATCGTTCACCTCCACAAACCCATTGTAGTTTGTATCCCTAAACTTGTCAAATCCCCCCTCAAATTAAGAGTCCCAGAAGATCAAAAGCAGACCGCTTTGCCCCGCTGACACGGCGGCAAGGTCTGCCTCGCCCCTGTGATATTTTCTCAAGCCTCGTAGCCGGGGTGATCTTGTCTCCCCACCGCCCTGAACCCAGCCGGGCCGTCTCCCAAGCCTCGTAAAACCAAATCCCTCTCCAATCGCATCGCTGCGGGAGCGAAGTCGATAACGCAGGCGCTTGTCAGCGGGGGCGCGCGCACGCTCAGGGTTTCCCTTCGCCTGCCCGCTTGTCCTGCTCTTCCCGCTGCTCTGTTACCGGAGCGGAGCGCCTTGAAGCTCCTTCCGTCGTGCAGGCTCTCGTCAGTGGGGTCGCGCGCACGCTGCGGGCGCGGGCCGCCAAAGGCGGCTGCCGCCCTCGCCTGCCCGCTCGTTCTGCTCGTCTCTCTACTCTGTCAGCGAGGCAGAATCGCCAACTATCCCGCTCAGCGAGCAGCTACCACGCTCTGCTGCACACACGCCGGCGAGGGTCACGTCCCTTCCCATCGCAAGCGCGCCCGTATTGCATCGCCGTCACACTCGTCTCCGCCGATCCCCTTCGCTGCGCTCAGTCTCCCTTCTCAAGCGGTACGCCCGCCGCTCCAGCCCCCATCAGCGGTAGGCCCTACGCTCCTGCCCCGGCTTTGACGATGAGAGGACGCCGGTGCAGGGCTACGGGCCGCTAACGTGCATCGGGGGGCTTGGGCGGCGGCCGGCCCTCCATCCCCGCCGCTTCCCTCAGTTTAGCACACGGCGCAAGGCTTCCCCTGCTCCAGTCCGCAAAAACCCCGCGTCTGCCTGGTTGTAGCCTCCGGCCCAGCTACCGGCTTGGAGGATTAGGAGAGCGCCGGTGCTGATGCCTTCGGCTCCCATCGCCGGGTTTTTGCTCCCTTCCGCAGGGCGCCCCAGTAGGGGAAGCCGCCGCTCCTGTCCTGGCTTTGGAGATTAGATGACGCCAGGGCAGGGGCGGCGGCTTTTTTGGCGGCCTGGCCCTCGTGTGCCGCTTCGGGGGCGCTGGCGGGGCTTTCGGGCCTCGTTTCAGCCTTCGTTCATTTAGCTTTGTCAGGGGGTGTGTGGTGTCTGCTTTAGGTTCTGTGTCTGTTGTCAACGTCCGTAGTTTGCAGGCGGGTGATCCGTCCGTGTGGTACGTGGCTCGGTCGTGTCGGGGGTGGCAGGGGTCGGCGTTGGGTAATCCCTTTCGGGTGGGGCGTCACGGGTCGCGGGCGGTCGTCATTCAGCGGTACCGGCGTTGGTTGTGGGGTGTGGTGCAGGCCGGGTTGGCCGGGCAGTCGTCTCCGGCGTGGGATGAGCTTCAGTCCTTGGCTCAGGCGGTGGCGGCGGGGCAGTCCGTGGCGTTGGGCTGTTGGTGTGCTCCGTTGCCGTGTCACGCTTCTGTGGTGCGGTCGTGTGTCCTGTGGCTGGTGGGTCAGGGGGTGGGCCGTGGGTAGCCAGGCAGCCGTTTCCAGTCCGTTGGTCGGGTTCACAGGCTCGCGTAGTCTGCGGCCCCAGTTCTCTCCGTTGGTCGGGGCGGTCGTGCAGTCCGTTGTCCGCTCGGGCCGTGGGGTCGCGGTCGGTGACGCTGCGGGCGCTGACGCTTTCGTGCGGGCGCGGGCCGTGCAGTGCGGGGTTCAGCCTCGCGTCTTTCGTCCGCAGCGCCAGCATCGGGTCTCCTACCGTCCGTTCCAGCAGTCGCCCGTCACGGGCCGCTTTCGCCCGGCGCCGGTTCCCGTTTCTCGGTTGGCCGGGCCGCGTCCCGCAGCAGCCTTGGCGCAGCGTTCCGCCGCTATGGTCCGGGCCGTGCAGCAGTCCGGGGGGCGCGCGGGCGTGGTCGGCTTCGTCTCTTCGCCCTGCCCGGTGCATCCGCGTTCCGGCAAGCGCCTGGTGCCGTCCCGTTCCTCGGTGCGGTGCTTCGGGGGCTTTGGCTCTGGCACCTGGTCCACGCTGGCGTTTGCGGTCGCGCTGGGGTTGCCGGTCGTGGTCTTTGCCTGCGGGGTCAGTCATCGGGTTGCGTTGCCCAGTCACTGGGGCGGCATTTGGGTCGCCACGGGTCTTGGCGGCCCGTGGGTCAAGGCGCAGCGCTTTGTTCCGTGCCGGCGCGCGCAGGTGGGCGTCCCGTTCTCGCAGCCGTGGCAGGCTTAGCTTGTCACGGCTTTTTTTGCTGGTGCAGGAGGAGCGAGGATCGACGCGCCGCACAGCTTTTCCCGTGCGTAGCCGGTATTACTCAGTCATACCGGGCGCTTATCATCGGTATTACTCAGTAATACCCTGGTTTCTAGCTCATTATTCGGGGAGGTGTACTTGGATGATGAAGATTTTGAACGTATAATGGTTTTAGGCGCTGTTTTATGCTATTTGTCGGGTATGGTTTAGCACGTTATGTTTCGGGGAAGAAGTCGGGACAACATGACTTTTGAGGTTTTATGCCGCCATATCTCGGGATAATAACATGTTCCGGCGGCATCTTAAGAAACCGAAAATTTCTGAGAAAAAATCAAAGTCGAGGAAAATATGGCAGATAGAGAAGGGACTGTTAAAGCGGCAGTATACAGTAGTGTTTCTGTCGTGATAGCAGCTTGTATAACAGGTTTTTTCTTATTGGGCAACACGTTACTTGAACAGGGTATAGTTGTTGTTGGGCCAGGGTTACAGATTGGTAATCCTCAATCGGAAAGTGTCACTCCTACTCGTTCACCAGAGACAATTTCTTTTGAAGTCATCGCCAGTCTACCTTGGCAGAATACTAACATACAACTCCAATCAGGGGACTTTTTGCAAATCGAATACAAGTCGGGTCAGTGGTGTGGTGATGTCAATTTAGGTGGATACTCAGGGCCTGATAATCTTGATATAGTGGAAGAAGAACCAGACCTTGCGTGTCTACCGCTTCCTGGTACACGCTCTGAAGGTAGACCTGCACTTATTGGCAGAATTGGTAACGATGAGCCGTTTAATATTGGTAGACAATTCGTTGGCACGATTTCTGGTGACGGCTTTCTATTTTTACGAATTAACGATTGTGACGATTATCTATTTGATAACGACGGAAGTCTAGTGGTGGATATTCAAGCAGGTAAATAGTGCTCTTTTGTGGCGTGTGCAGTATAAATCACGTTAGTGATGTGGGTTGCTACGCACCCGCCGCGCAGCTTTAAGCAAAGCTGTTGGGCGGCTAATGAGGTATCATTCCAAAGCAAGGAGAGTGAATTCTTATGGACACTTTATTGAAGGTATTGATAGAGATTTTAATTGAGAATCCACTTACTATATCCTTAGTGATAGGTGGTATCATTTGCGTTGCGATTGCACTAATTGGAGAAATATCAACAGCCATTAAGATAACAGGGTTTCGTGCTCTATTATTAGGTTTGTTTGGCATTTTCCTAATTCTGGCAGCCATAGGAATATCTTGGGTACTGGCAAATGTTCAGATCCAGGCTGCAACACAAGCATTATCATCAGATGTTGATTTAACTGCTACAATTACACAACCTGTACCAACCTCACCATCTGTTAATTCTAGTTCTTTATGCCCAACTACAATCTCAAGAGAATTGATTGAAGAATGGAGCCAAATAGGAGAAACAACAAAAGATACTACACTAACTTATATTAACGAGTTTGATACAATGCGTATTGGTGGTGAATTTGCACCTCACGATGTATTACCAGCAGGTGTAGTGATTATCACAGATTTCGGCAATGGGGAGAGCTTAATTTATCAACAATATCCAGTTCGACCGATAGTTCACTATCGTAGTTGGGGAGTTTTTGAGACTATAGGGGAGTATACTGCTGTTCAATCTGGTTCTTGTATGTCCATAGCCCCATAAAACCGCCTAACAAGTGCATCAACCCGACGCGGCTGGCGCCGCTGTAATCGGCGGACAAACGCGCTTTGGGGCTAGATTTTTGGCGAGGATGCTTGCCACGCACCCGCCGCGCGGGCGATGCGCAGATCGTTCATCGTCGCATGTCCACTCTGGGCCCAGGCTATCACAGCAGGCAGAGCGGCCGCCACGCCATCATCCTTAGCCTGGCTATAACGGCTGAACAAACTCACAGCGCCCTGGATCTCTCCAGGGCGCTTTTGCGTTG
>JAAAOZ010000501.1 GCA_009908585.1 Chloroflexota bacterium | reverse complement strand
CAAGCAAACGGTCGTCCAATCCTACGCCGGCTCGATGCAGGCGCTCCGCCCGCTCTACAACCTGGGCCTGCGCGGGATCGGCGCGCAGCCGCTGCCGCGACCGGGCGAGCATCTGCGCTCGGCCTACGTCAGCTTCATCTGCATCGCCGGCAACGATCCCGGCATCTTCGCCGGCCTGCTGCGCGCGATCTACAACCTGGCCGCCGAGCGCCGCTACGCCCATCTGCTGGTGGGCCTGGCCGAGCGCGATCCCCTGCTGCGTGTTGCCCAAGGCTATATGAACATCACCTATCACAGCCGCCTCTACACCGTCGCCTGGGACGATGGCGCCGAGATCGACGCCGCGCTCGATGACCGCGTGCCCTACATCGAGATCGCCGCGCTATAATCGGAACTATCCGCCCCCGGCGATCTTCCCAAGTTGCCCCTCGTCCTCAGACATTTATCAGTTGCGGAGCGATGTCGGCTCGCCTACACTATTCTCAAGCGTCCCCGCATAGCGTTGCTTCGATAACACAATCGTAGACGGCAAGTGGGGCCGTTTCCCGACTACGGGACGACCTGACCATTTGACTACCCGACTAAGGACTACCCGACTACTTTTATGAGGAGGATTTTGTGGATGCCGCATATCTTTTGAAGGTGCCTCGCAGTGAAGTCACGCGCACCATGGGCTGCACCGATCCCGTGACGGTGGCGTTGGGCGTGGCCCGGGCCGCCGAGGCGTTGGGCCGCCCGCCGGAGCGGGTGAAGGTCGATGTCAGCGTCAACATCTACAAGAACGCCATCGCCGTGGGCGTGCCGGGCACGGGCGAACGCGGCTTGCCCATCGCGGCGGCGCTGGGCGCCGTCATCGCCGAGAGCCGCGAGGGGCTGGCGCTCCTCTCCGGGATCGCGCCGGAGCAGTTGGCCGCGGCGCGGGCGTTGGTGGCGCAGGGGGCCGTCACGGTGGATTACCTCACCGACACGCCGGAGGTGCTCTACCTCAAGGCCGAGGTGGTCGCCGGCGACGACACGGCCTACGCCTCGCGCTGGTGGAGGGATGCTCGGAAAAAGAGTTGGCCTTCTTAGTCGAGGCCGCCGTGATCAACCGGCAAGCGGCCGATGCCGCGCTGGCCGATCCCCGGCTCGAACTGGGGCGGGCGTTGCAGGCGCAGGCGGTGGCCGATTTACCCGCGCCCTTCGCGGCAATCCACCACGCGCAGACGCCGGTCTCCGCCGCCTCCGAGGCGCGGATGGCGGGGGCCGCCGTGCCGATCATGGCCGTCGCCGGGAGCGGGAACCAGGGCATCAACAACTTCCTGGGCGTGTTGGCCGTCGCCGAGGTGCTGGGGAGTCCGCTGGCCGCCCTGGCGCGGGCGTTGGCCATCAGCTCGGCGGTGGTGGTGCTGGTCAAGGGCTACGCCGCGCAGATGACGGCCTTCTGCGGCGGCGCCATCGCGGCCTCGTGCGGCGTGGCTGGTGGCGGCCTCCGCCGAAGCGACGATGGCCCGCTTGGGCGAGTTGAACAACGAGGGGATGCAGGAGATGGACGCCTACATGCTCCGCATCATCCGGCAGATACAGGGGGCTGATGCGTCTGGAGGATGTTGAGGGTGTAGCGTGGATGGGTAATCCGCGCGGTTGGCAAACTATAGCCCCGAAGGGTAGTTCAAAAACCCTTCGGGGCTGTTTGTAGCGGCTTAGAGATCCGATTTTTTGCGCTTCCGTGATGTGAAAATCGGATCTCTTGTGGGGGGAGTTAGGGCGTCGGCGCTCGTTTCACGACCAGCGACAGATAGAGGTGACGTTGGCCAGCGAAGACGTCCTGGCTGACTGCGCCGCC
Source organism: Chloroflexota bacterium (assembly GCA_009908585.1). GTDB lineage: Bacteria > Chloroflexota > Anaerolineae > B4-G1 > SLSP01 > JAAAOZ01. Next base: position 7,125 of record JAAAOZ010000501.1, on the reverse strand, counting down.
GAGAACAACGAAGTGGCAACTCGCGGCCCGTTCCGGTGCCCAAGGATACGTAGAGAGGTCAGCAATGTTGCCTCAAGGGTTACTAGCATAGGTCTCCGGTCGGCTACCCGTCACTTGTCACGCTTCGTGCTAGTGCCCTCTGATCCTCAAGTTTACTCATCCTGAAGCTGGTGGAAAGTGATCGCGACTGCCCATCCCCCACACATTACGTACAGGGGTCAAGTCTGCCCCAAGGGTCTGAGTAGTGGTCTGCCCGCGCCTAACGGGTCACGGGCCGGGATGGGTGACGCCCAACCTTGTTAGCATGGGTCGCTAAGCGCCCAAACTCGCATGTCATGGGTCGTCGCCATCACTTCCTGAGCGGTACGTGGTTCGTATTCGCTTGTGAAGGTGCAACCTTCGTTCGCCAGACACTGGCTTGCTACTTCATTTTATCAAAACTTATTCGAAAAGGGTAGGTTCGCCCTAGACCCTTGTTAGCCTGCTTTTCCTGATTCCTATGAACACGGCTAGCAACAGAAACGTAGCGAAAGGATCGATCCACGAAGGAACTCGCTGCGGAATCTTTATGCCAGGGTCTACTAATCTCGCAGATCTGGTTTCATACATGACTTGGACATCCTGAGACGAAATCCCCATCACCTCACTCATAGATGCAAGGGCTTCCATAGGAAGCACTTGTGAAAATCGTACCGGGTTCTGCTTGCCCAAATCAGCAAAATCTGTTTCCCCTATCGCGGCTGCCATGCTTCGTGCTGCTTCCGGGTCGCTGATAATAACGGCACGCTGAAGGTCTCGACGCGTCACTAACCAGCGATTGCGAAACAGGGCATCTTCACCATCCCGCTCACCCAGCGCATACCACAGCCGAAAACCACCAAACTCGTGAGGATGCGACCAAGCTACGGGATGCCCCTGAAGGTTAGCGCTCGTAATAGCCCTGGCTTGCTTTGCATAATCATAGGGAGGGTCCCACAATTCAGGGCCATGGGTCTCATAGAGTCGCAGAGAAAGTCGCGTGGCTGCGTATGTTGCCCACCCCTCTTCTTCCGGCCCCATAATCCATGGCCAGTAGGGCACAACGCCGTAGAGATGGGCATACTCGTGAAGTATGGCATTAACCGGGTCCGGAAAATGTATTGAGAGGTCAGGAGCGTTCAAGTACGAACTATCCAGATAAAGCTGAAGTTGACGCTCAGACGCCAATGCCCCTGTAATGCTATGCGGAGAGTTTCCATGAAAACCACCCGGACCAATGCCAGTAAGCGTGAGCGAGTTAACATGGGGGGAAATCCCAAATTCAGCCTCACTAATCATATTTGCAGCATCCAAAACGCGCGCCAATCGTACGGCTATATCGCGCAATCTGGGATCAGGGTAAGAAATGCTAATTCCACCAACTTGCTCTGTAATCAGGTTCTGGTGTACATTCTCTACCAGCATGTTTGCGATGTCCGGCGGTACCAGTTGGGGCAAACCCAGGCTGAGAAAAAGAGCCAGCCCAATAAACACCGCCGCCGTCAGCAAACGGGGCCATCGTTTGGCACTGCGAATGCTGAAAGCCCCAAACAGAAGTGCTGACATAGGCAGCAGGAAAGTAAAAACACTTTCCGAGACCGCTGCTACTACGATAAAGCAGGCGATCAACCCCACAAAAGCTGCAGCTAATATGGCTTGCCATGGCGAACGAGTGTAGAGCGGGCGAAAAGCGATAAGAGTCAAACCTAACGTCACGCCCACACTAAAAAAGACGCCGACAGCCAAAGATGACGGCAGGCGGATAAAAATGTCCTGGGTTAACGCTAGAGTGAGAAAAGCCAAGGGCGCTATGCCACGCTGCAACCATTTTCTCTGACCTATTAGAGCATCCATCATCAGATTCAACGCCACATAAGCCAACACAAACTGCAAGTAACGCGCTAGAGTTCCCCAATTCACTTGCAGACCGAAGTACCAGTCTTGAATGTATACAAACAGGGCCAATCCAGTGGCTAGGGGAAAAGCCATAAGTCCGATAGCATTCAGTGCCCCAAGGGCAACATCGCTCAGTGTCAAGTTTTCGCGCGGTCGCCATTGCCAACAGGCCGCAATAATAATTATGAGCATAGCAATATCAAGCCATAAAGGTTGTGCCAAAAGCATACGTCCCGTAAAGCTGCGTGGGGTTACAACGTAGTACGGCTCAATTCTCAAGAAGAATAGTGAAAACACTCGCACTACTACGGCTGTAAACAAGAGCATCATAACGACTCGTCTTTTCATTGGAACCTCCTAAAGAGTAATATTGACCGTGCTTCTCGGCAATTAACGTGCAGGCTAACGGGCCGCGAGTTAAGCCGCCCCCCAAGGCGTGACGCGCCGGAGGCGCAGTCACGGCGCAGCGGGAGCCTACCTTCGGTAGGTTGGCGGAGCGGAACCGGAGGCAGAGCCTCCGGGGTCGGTTCCAACGAGTTGTTCGGCGGCGCCAGCGGGCCAAGCAGGAGACCTTCTTGTGAGGGTGATGCTGGCCAGCGAAGCCTCCCTCGCTAACCGCGCCGCCGAGAACAACGAAGGTGGCAACTCGCAGGCGATGCCATCGGACCCGTTCCGGTGGCATCGCCTCCCCCGACGTGAGGAGGGGGAGAGCGCAGCGCCGCCGGAACGGGATGCGGCTCAGCCGCCGTGCGAGTGCGTGGAAAACTCCTTCGCCAGAAAACTACCTGAAAGCGCGTGGCCCCGCCGATTACTGCGGCGATAGCCGCGTCGGGTTGATGCAATGTTGGGCGCGGGTCTTGTTCATGGTGCTCGATTCATTCGGTTTATCGCTACAAATACCTCGCGTACTCTTCTATTCTTCTGTTACGTGCGTTGATCTCTATAGATGAAGTAGTCTTCAACACCCCGAAACTCCGGCGGAGATTGAAAATCATCGAACGGCAAGTAGAATCTAATGTTGCCCTGCTGGTCGACCAAGTCGTTTAAAAGAAAGAACTCAGTGTAGCATTCAAATGATTCAAACAGCTCGAAAAATGAGGCATATCTTCTCAATGTCTCCGTAAGTGGACTTGGTTCATTGATGTAGTATCGCCTGATACACTCAAGAGTTAGATCGAATCGATCATCAATAAGACGCAGTATCCCTCTGGCTTGATTTATCGTATGCTTACGGTCTATCTGGTTGTTGGGAAAAATGAGGTATGCGCCGATTGTTGACCCTCGATCGAACAGATCCTGAACTACCTCAGGTATCTGGGTGGTCAACCACTTCTTCTTTATCTGGTTCTTGTATGAATGAGTGATGGCGTCACTACCTAGTGAAAAGTCCCCTGATGGCGAACTGTAGAACAGGTAGGAGCCACGTCTATCATCTCGCAAATCAAAGAGTTCCCCGCTGGGCAAGAGCTTGCGCCAAAGAAGTTTATGGTATCTACGCAGTGTGGGACTGGTGGCGTCAGGGTCTCCTCCATTGGCATCACTGTACATGTTAAAACTTGTGTCAATCATGACAAGCCTCCTGACATAGAGAGCAGACCTTTCTATGTGTCTGACGTGCCCAACCGCGAGTTGAACTGCCCCTCCCGCCGGAACATGTTATTAATCCAACACTCTTCAGTATAACCCGGAATCATTATACGTTAACCAACCCAAGAGCGCAAACATAATTTCTGCGCGTTCCACGTCAAAGACGACCTCGCTTGTGCTGCTGCGCTAAAGCACACCGGCCCCGCAATCGACTGCGGGGCCGGTATGATTTTACTGCCAACAATGCGCGCTAGCCTGCGTTGCGCAAGACGAGCGGCAGGTAGATGTACGTATCGATCTCACCCTCCGATTGGATCTGGATGGTGTGCGCGTCGAAGACGCTGCCGCCGCAGTTCGTCGCCGTCAGCGAGATGGTGTGGGTGCCCGCGAGGTTCCACTGATACGAGACGCTGGCCGTTCCTTGCCCACTGTCCGGCGCCGGCGACCAGGTGTAGTTGAGCGGCTCTGTCGCATCACTCGGCATGACCGCCGCTGTAAAGTCGTAGCGTGTGCCGACGTAGCCGGTCGCTGCCCCGCTGATACTCACGCCCGTCACCGGGGACAAGCAGGTATCCGGCAGCGGGTCGATCTCGATGCTGTGCGTACCTGAGACCACACCCGCCGCGTTCTCCGCCGTCACCGTGATGGCATACGTGCCGGTGACCATCCACTGATAGGCCACGCTCGCCGTCCCCTGCCCTGACATGGGCGCGGGGGCCCAGGTGTAGGTGATGGGCGTCGTCGCGGTGTCCGGCGTGACCTCCGCCGTGAAGGCGTAGTTCGTGCCGGTATAGCCGGTTGTCGGCCCACTGACGGTCACAGCGGTTGGCGCTTGCCACAACTGCACCGTCACCTCAACGCTGGAATTGGCGCTGCCGTAGGCGTTGACCGCCGTCACCTGCACAGTCTTCGTGCCCGGCGTCTCCCAATTGAAGCTGACCGCCTTCTCCACACCGCCACGCACGACCTGATCCGGCAAGCCGGTGGCCGTCCAGGTGTAGGTGATGGGCAGGGTCGTCTCGACGGGGCTGACGTTGGCGACGAAGTACAGGTCATCGCCCGTCCATAGATCGCCCGTGGGTGGCGTGATCGCGACCTCCGAAACACCCGTCGGCGGCTGTTCCATAAAGAGCGCCGAAAGTTTGCTGCTGCCGCCGATCTCATAGTATTTGATCACGCCGTAGTTGCGAATGGTACTGATCGTGCGCAACCCCTCATCTTCCGTCAACGCCCGGGGCAGCGTGAAATTCCAATCGCCATTGACATCCGCCTGCGCCCGCCCCAAATATGCCAGGGCTTCCGTCCACGGATCGTCGTCATCCAGGTAGAGATCGATGTAGCAGTAGGGGCAGGGATCGTCGCTGATGCCGGTGACGGCGGTGCCGTCGATGAGCGTGACCAGCGCCGGGCTGAATAGATCGAGTTCGTCCGGGATCGTATCGCCAAAGACGTACGCAGCGATGCAGTTGGAGATGACATTGCCCTGGACGGTGTTCGCGTTGCTGTCCCAGTAATCGCCGTCGATGTAGATGCCGTTGCCGAAGCTGTTGACGATGGTGTTGGAGAGGATGCGCGTGAAGTCAGGCTGTACTCGCCGAAGCCCACGTCAATCGCGTCCGGCGGAGTGGAGGTAGCGCTCCCCTTGATGAGCAGGCCGACGAGGGTATTGTTGAGCACGCGGTTCCGGTAGCCGGCGATATCGATGCCGCCGCCGCCCAGCCAGTTATCCGTCGTGACCGTTTGATCGCAGATGTTCGCCTCGGGGAAGCTGGTGTCAATCGTGCCGTCGCCGCGCGTGCCGACGTAGTTCTCTTCGATGAGGTTGTCGTTCCCTTCCAGATCCACCGCCACCGTGCCCGATCCGGCCAGGACATTGTGATGGAGGTAGTTGTGGCCGCTGCCGCCCGCGCCCTCGATGATGGCGTTGTTGCGGTTGTTGGGATCATCATTGTAGTAGTAGATGTCGGTGCCGTCGTCCGTCAGGCCGAGCCAGTTGTGGCTGATGATATTGTCGTCGCCGTTGAGCATGATGCCCACACCCTGCAAGGCCAGGCCGCGCACGATGTTGTGATCATCGTATTGCGTCACGCCCAGCTTGAGATCGATGGTGCTGCTACTATCGCGCAAGACGATCACCACCGGGCGGCTGCCGTCGTAGCCCGGCTGCGTGGTCGCGTCGATGGTGACCTGCCCATCCTCAGCGGTGGGCAGCGAGGAGCCGACCGTGATCTTCCACACGCCTAACGCGCCGTCATAGCCGGCATCGCTCTCCGGGATATCGAAGGCGATGAGCGCCGGGCGCGGTTGCCCAAACCCACTGACGTCGTTGAGGGCCTGGCGCAGACTGCACGTCGCGCCGCAGGTGGCGCCGCTGGTATCCGCCGTCGTCGTCACCGTGACCACCATCGCGTAGCTCACCGGCTCGGTGGGCGGCGTGGTGTAGGTGATGGCCGGCGCGTCCCGGGGCGGGACGGGCGTCGGCTCCGGCTCCGGGTCGGGCGGCGTCGCACCGGCCTGCGTGTACAACTCCGAATAGCGCGAGGTGGACCCGGCCTCGTAGAATTCCTCGATGATGCCGTAGTCCCACGGCGTGATGACCGTGCGCAGCCCCTCGGTTCTCATCCGCCGTGACGATGGCGACGGACTCGATCAACTCCGGCATCTCGTCCAGATCATCCGTGAACAACTCCACCTGGCAGTAGGGGCACGGCGCGCCGGGCGCGCCGTTTTCGCCTGTGACGGTGGTATCGCCGCCGGCCACCGTGATATCGGTGACCTTGGAGGGCGTGAAGATCTGGAACGGCTCTGGGATGCCGGGATCGAATTCCAACAACGTCTCGCTACCCCACACGCGATTTCCCTGCAAGGTGCGGGCGTTGCTATCGTAGCGCGTGCCCGCCTGGGAGAGCGCGTAGAGGCCGCTCTGGGAGATGGTGTTGGAGATGAAGCGCGTGAAATCCGCCTTGAGCCGCAGGCCATTGCCGCACACGCCCGCGTCCTGGCCGAGCGCGTCCACGCCGATGAGGTTGTTCTGCACCAGATGATCGCCGCCGTAGATGGCGAGCGCGTCCGGCGGCGTGGCGAGCGGGTCCTGCCCGCGAATGAGCATGCTGGCGAAGATGTTGCCGTCCGCCGCATCCGGCCCGCCGATGACGTTGCGATGGCCGACGACATCCACGCCCGCGCCGCCGAACCAGTTGTAGTAGCGGGCGTTGGGCTGGCAGACGCGGTTGTAGGTAATATCGACAGGGATCTCGCCCTCGGCGTTGACGCCCACGTAGTTGCCCTGGAAGTAGCTGTCGTTGCTGCCAAAGCTCGCCGCGCCGCCCCGGAATCCGGCCAGCACGTTATCCTGGATCAGGTTGTTTTCCTCGTTTTCCGCCACGGTGATGCCGCTCTGGCCCGTGCCATCCTCTGGATGGTCGGGATCGCGCAGGACGAGGCCCAGGCCATCGTCGCTCAGGCCGAACCAGTTGCGCTCGATGATGTTGCCGCTGCCCCCGACGAACATGTGCATCCGCAGGCGCTGGAAGGCCAGCCCCCGCACCAGGTTGTCGTCGCCGTAGAGCCGCAAGCCGTAGCCATTGGGAACGTTCTCCGGGCCGCGCACGACGATCTTGGGAC
>JAAAOZ010000478.1 GCA_009908585.1 Chloroflexota bacterium | reverse complement strand
GCCGGGCCGCGATCTCGAAGGAGTGGCTCGATAATATGGATTGCGAGGCTTCCAGCAGCCAGCGCGTTTCATTTTCTCGCTGGCGCGTCTCGGCCAGCGCTGCGCGCAGTTGGGTCTCCGCGCGCTTGCGCTCGGTGATGTCGCGCAGGATGGCGACCACGCCGATGACGCCGCTGCCGTTATCGTATAGTGGGGAGTAGTTGACCATCAGCGTGCGCTCACCTAAGCCTGGGTAGGGGTAGGTTATCTCGTAGCGGGTCTGTTCGCCTGCAAAACAGCGCTTGAGATGGGGTTTGGCGACTTCGAAGATCTCTTCACCGACGACCTTCTCGACGCTGTGCCCGATTACCTCATCGCGCTGGCATTGATGATAGCGGAGGTAATTTTCGTTGGCTAAGACATAGGTGTAATCGGGCGCGATAACGACGATGCTGTCCGTGGAAGATTCGACGGCCAATTTATAGCGGCGCAGCGTTGCTTCGGCCTGTTTGCGCTCGGTGATGTCCTCGCCTGATCCCAAGATGCCGATGATCTGTCCCTCATTCTTCAAGACGGTGTTATGCCAACGGATCGCGCGTTCCTCTCCTTCTCGGGTCACGACGTAACTCTCATAATACTCAACCGGCTCGATCTCGCCGGCCATCAGCATCTCGAAGACGCCCTTGATTTCTTCCCGGATGCGGGCCGGCAGAAAGTGATCGAACCAATTCTGGCCGATGATCTCCTGTTGCGCATAGCCCAGCACCTCGCTCCCTTTCTGGTTGACGAGGGTCACCTTGCCGGTGGCGTCCAGGGCGATAAAGATCGTTCCTGCGATATCTAAATATTGCTGCGCGCGATCCCGCTCTTGCCGGAGCGCCTTCTCTGCCCGCTCGCGCTCGGTGACATCGCGCACGATGGAGATCATGCCGTAGGCGTTCCCTTCGGCGTCGTGGAGCGCGCCGGAATTGACCTCACCGATGAAGCGCTCGTTGGTCTGGCGGCGCAGGGTGTAGCGATTCTTGCGTGAGTACTCGCCTGCCAAGACTCGCCGGATGTTGGCCTGGGCGCGTTCGCGATCCTCTTCTACGACCCACGTCAATATATGATGACTCTGAATCTCGTCGACTGTTTGCGCCTTCAAAATTTTGAGGACGCTATCGGAGACGTGGATGATGGCGCCGTCCAAATTGGTAGCGATGATGGCGTCAGGCGAGGCTTTGAGCAGCGTCCGGTACTGCGTCTCGATCCGCTTGCGCTCGGCGATCTCCTGCCGGGCCTGGGCGTAGAGTTGCGCGTTTTGAAAGGCGTTGGCCGCCGAGGCCGCTAATGGCTCCAACAGCTTTAGATCCTCCGGCTGAAAGCGCCCTGGCTCCGCGTCCATCAATTGGATGACGCCGATCACCCGCTGCGGTGTGCGCAGCGGGACGGTGAGTGTGGAGCGCCACGTGTGCCCGGTCGCCTCTTCGACGCCGTGAAAATAGCGCTCGTCCTCCTGTACATCATCGATGAGTAAGCTCTCGCCGTGCGCCTGCACCCAGCCCGCGATGCCTTGGCCGTGCGCCAGTCGCCAGCCGCGCACCAACTCGCTATGCGGGCTGATCAATTCCTGACAGACCAACTCGCCCGTCGCTTCGTCCCATAGCCAGACGGAGTAGGCATCTACCCCCAGGAGCTGCTGTACTTCTTGTAGCACCGAGACCAGCACCTCGTCAATCTCCAGGCTGGAGTTGAAGGCCTGGCTGGCCCGATTGAGCAAGGCCAGTTCTTGATTGCGTCGCTGAAGCGTGGCGTTGGTCTGTTGGAGTTCCGCCGTCCGTTGGGCGACTGTTTGCTCCAGTTTGTCGTGAGCTGCGCGTAGCGCGTGCGTTTGCTCGGCTAACGCATGTTCCATTTCCTTGCGCTCGGTGATGTCGCTGTTGGTGATAGCGATGCCATCGGAGAGCGGCACCACCTGCTGATGATACCAGCGTGTGGCGCCATCATCGGATTGCAGTTGATATTCCTCGTCTAGCGGCTCGCCGGTCTCGACGACGTGTACATACTTTTCGATGTAGGGTTGAGCTACCTCGCACGGAAAGATCTCGGTGATTGTGCGTCCGATGATCTTATCCGGGCCGAATTTGGCCTGGGCTGGCATATTGTCATTCACGTAGACAAAGCGGAAATCGACGATTTTCTCTTCCCCCTCTTCTTGCTTCTCCTTTGCTCGGACGCTTTCCAGGATGCTAAAGGTATTGGGGTTGTTCTTGGCGGCCGCGCGGAAGCGGGCCTCGCTGGCCTCCAGGGCCGCTTGGGCGCTGTGCAGTTCCCGGCGGAGCTGGATGCGCTCCTCGGCGCGGCGGAGCGCGGTGTTCAACGTGACGCGGTCGATGGGCTTGGGGATGAAATCCGAGGCGCCCGCGCGCAACGCTTCGATGACCATCTCTTTGTCGCCGTGCCCGGTGGTGAGGATCACCTCGGCCTCTGGATCGTGGCGGCGGATCTCTTGCAGCGCACTGAACCCGTCCAGCCCCGGCATCCGCATATCCAAGGTCACGATGTCCGGCTGCTCTTCGTGATAGATTTCCAGCGCTTGCGCGCCGCGCGCAGCCGTCAGGACGGTGTGCCCGGCCATCTTGAGATTTCGGGCGAACGTTCTGAGGACGCGCTCATCATCATCAACGATTAGGATTTTTAGACTCATACGACTTGGCTCCATCTGGGGAATTTGGAATTTAGAATGATGAATTTAGAATGCAGGTATTTCCTTGATTCGCAATTCATCATTTCTCATCAAGAGCAGGGAATCGGAGGATAAAGGTTGTGCCTTGATTTTCTTCGCTCTCAAACGTGATCTCTCCATCGAAATCCTTCACGATCCCGTAACTAATCGAAAGGCCCAGGCCTGTGCCTTCTCCCACCGGCTTGGTGGTAAAAAAAGGTGTGAAGATGTGTTCGTGCTTCTCGGCTGGGATGCCGCTGCCGTTGTCGGTGATCTCGGCGACGACGGTGTCGCCGTTTCGGTAGGTGGTGATGTGAAGTTCTTTGCGAAAATCCTCCGGTTCGATTTTCACGAGGCCCTCGTTGACCCGGCTTTCCATCTCGGTCATCGCATACTCCGCATTACTGATGAGATTGAGTAAGACCTGCTCCAGGCGGTTGGGCTTGCCCAACATCAGGAGCGGCTCAGGATGGAGATCTAAGGTCACGTCGACATTGTGTAACTTCAGGCGCTCACCGACGAGGATAAAGCTCTCTTTGATGGTTTGGTTCAAATCGACGGTGCTGGCGCCTCGGGGCGAGGTACGAGCGAAGGCGCGCAGGTGATCGATGATGCGGCGGCTACGCTCGATGTCGCTCTCCAGATCCTCTCCCATTTGATAGAGTTCGTCGGGATCAACGGGGTGTTTGCCCTCGCGAGCGTTATCGCTCAGCATCTTGAGATAATCAGCGTCGAAGAGCATCGCCGTCAACGGCTGATTTAACTCGTGGGCGATGCCGGTCGCCATCTCGCCCAACGCCGCCAACTTCGCGGTCTGGATAACCTTGGCGCGCTCTAGCTCCAACTCCTGCACCTTCTCATCCACCAACTGCTCCAGGTGATGCGTATAGTCGTGGAGCTTGGCTTCCATCGCCTTGCGCTCGGTGATATCCTCGGCGACCTTCACGTAGTGCGTGATGACGCCGTTTTCGTTGCGGATGGGGGAGATGGAGGCGGATTCCCAATAGATGCTGCCATCTTTGCGCTGATTGCAGAACTCGTCGCGCCACTCCTGCCCGTCGCTAATCATATCCCACAGTTCATCGTAGAATTCGGGCGTATGATGGCCGGACTTGAGGATGCGGGGATTTTGGCCCATAGCTTCCTCTTTGCTGTAGCCCGTAAGTTGGGTGAAGCGCGGATTGACGTATTCGATGTCGCCATTGATGTCGGTGATGACAACGCTGCTGGGGCTTTGTTCGATGGCGCGCGAGAGCTTGCGCAGTTGTGCGTTCATCTGCTTGCGCTCGCTGATGTTGCGAAAGCTGGCCACCGCGCCGTAGATTTTCCTGGTGTGATCGCGCAGCGGCGCGGCGCTCACGGAGAGCCACTTCTCTTCGCCTCCCGGGCCGACGATGCCGATCTCTTCCTGGGTCTTTTCTTCTCCTTTCCGCAGCGCAATCATCAAGGGCGATTGGTTGGGTGGGTAGGGCATCCCTTCATTATCGACGTAGCGCCACGGATGCTTGAATTCGTAATGACCGGTCGCGTCGTCACGTTTGAGTTCTAAGATCTGCTCCGCGCTGCGGTTGGCGTAGGTGATGTTGTTATACTCGTCCACGCGGATGATGCCGTCGACCATCGTCTGCAACATCGTATCTAAACGCTGCTCGGCCTCGCGGAGCGCCTGCTCCGCCGCCTTGCGCTGACGGATGTCCCTGGCGATGGTGGACGCGCCGATGATTTTCCCCTTGGCGTTGCGAATGGGCGAGACGGAGAGCGCCACCGGGATAATCTGGCCATCGCGGCGCACACGTTCGGTCTCCAGGTTGTGCACCCGCTGCCCCTGCTGGATCTTGGTCAGAATGTCGGCGATCTCGTCGTGACAATCCGGCGGTGAGATGATACAGATATGCTCACCGATGACCTCCTCGGCGGTGTAGCCGTAGATCTGCTCGGCGCCGGTGTTCCAACTGGTGATGATGCCATCTAAGGTCTTGCCGATGATGGCGTCGCTGGAAGATTCAACGATGGCCGCCATCCGCGCGCGTACTTCCTCCGCCTGCTTGCGCTGGGTGATGTCGGTGATCAAGGTGGCGAACTTACCGCGCGCGGGGCAATAGGCCGCGATCTCGACGTTGTGCTCCGATTGGTCCGTGGGGATAGTATCTTCAAAGCGATGATATTCCCCAAAAAGCGCCACCTTGCCAAACTTCTGAATCCATCCCGCTTTGACCTCCGGCCATACCTCGCGCACACGTTTGCCGATGATCTCCTCGCGCTTGAGGCCTGTAATGACCTCGTAGGCCGGATTGACCTCGAGGAAGCGGTAGTCGATGGGCTGATCGTTCTCATCGCAGATAATCTCGTGGAGGGCGAAGCCGTCTTGCAAACTGTCGAAGAGGAGCCGGTAGCGCTGCTCGCTGGCGCGCAAGGCCATCTTCGCCCGCTGGCGTTGGATCGTCAGCGCATAGAGGGAGGCCAGGCGCGAGACAAAGTTGAGATCGCGCTGCGTGTAGAGGCGGGAGCTATTAGCCAACGCGATCTGCCCGACCAGCTCATCGCCCAACATCGCCGGCGCGGAGAGAAAGCGCGTGATAGGAATGTGTCCGACGGGCGTGCTGGTCGAGCGCGCGTCTTTGTCTAGATCATTGACGATCATAGATTCGCGGTTGTTTAAGACCCAGCCCCAGAGGCCGCCAAATTCCTTGAAGACGATGCTCTTATCCGGCACCTGGCACTCGTCCCAAATATCGCGCGTCATCGTCGGGCAGATCAGGTATCCTGTCTGTTGATGAATGTAGCCGACATAGCCGAAGTGGCTCCGCGTGAGCTTCTTGGCCTCTTCCAGCACCATGTATGAAATTTCCTCGAATGATGATTGCGAGATCATCGCTTTCGATAGCTTAGCCAGGATCGCGTTGACCTTGGATTCCCAGGTCAGCGCCTCTTCGGTGTGTTTGCGAGTCGTGACATCGCGCAAGGAGGCCAGGTAGGCGGGCTGGTGCTCCCATTCGGTGGCGACGACGCGCATCTCGACGACGGCCTGCGTTCTATCGGGGCGCAGGAGATCCAATTCGGCCGTCTCGCCGGCGATCACCGGGAAGCCAAAGATGGTCCCCTTCAGTTCCTTGGCAGAGCGCCCAAAGAGCGCCTCGGCGGCTGGATTGGCAAATCGGACATAGCCTTCTTGATCGACAATCACAATCCCGTCGGCGTTCTTTTCGATGATGTTTTTGAAGAGCTGCTGCGTCGCTTCCACCTCTCGCCGACATTGCGCTAACTCGGATTGTGCTTGGTTGAGATTGGTTGTCATACTGGAATCTCCGGTTGCAAATAAAGAATTGCGAATGATGAATTTAGAATAGCGCGTCGTGTGTCATCATTCGCAATTCTAAATTCTGAATTCCTCATTCTACATACTTCGCGGCTCTTGGAACATCCCGCTGAGGCGGCTGATCTCGTCGGGGGTGACCTGGGTCGGTTGGCCGGCCAGGATGCCTGCGACGTTGCGGAAGGGCTTGCCGATGTGCATGCCGTTGCCGTCGATGCTGAAAGAGCGGATGTCCTTATCGTGCTGGGAGCCGCGCATCTTGAGCACCGTCAGACCGCGCTGCATCTCGCCGTACATCTCGACGTAGCGCAGCAGGATGATCGAATCCGTCAGCGTGGAGATGTGCGCCTCCGTCACCGAGGTGCCGCCGACCAGGGTGGGGGTCGTGTTGGTGAACAGTCCCATCACCTCGCCGTGCTTGATGAAGGAGGTCAGGCTGATGACGAACTCTCGGAATCCGCGAATGGTCGCCACCCGCTCCAGCGCCGAGAGGCTGTCGACGGCGACGCGATTAGGCTTGAACTCCTGGATGATCTCTTTCATCTTCAATAGTTGATCTTCCAGCCCGCGGACCTCTGGATATTCGCAGACCACCTTGAGCTTTCCCTCTTTTTCCCACTTCTGAAAATCGACGCCCCAGCCTTGGGCGTTGCGGAAGAGCTGTTCGCGGCTCTCCTCAAAGGCGAAGAGGAGGCTACGCTCGCCATTCTGCGCTCCGCCGGCGATGAACTGGGTCACCAACAGGGTCTTGCCGGTGCCGGTGGCGCCGGAGACTAAGATGACTGAATCGCGGAAGAATCCGCCGCCACACATCTTGTCCAGCACCTCATTCCCGGAGGTGACGCGGACGTTGGACGACTTCTGCTTTAATTGGATAGCGGAGAGCGGCACGACGATAAAGCCATCTTCTGGCAGGATTGTGAAGGGATATTCGCCCTTCTGGTGATCGGTGCCTCGGAACTTGAGGATCTCGACCGTCCGGCGTCGTTTCTCATTATCCAACACATTGCGCAGGATGATGACGTTATCGGCCACGAACTCCTCGATGCCGTAGCGCGTGATGTTGCCATACTCGCGATTGCGCTCCGCCGTCATCACAGAGGTCACGCCCATCTCTTTGAGCGCGGCCGAGATGCGGAGTAGCTCCATTCGGATCTTCGCGTCGTCGTCGAAACGGCTGAAGATCGCGCCCAGCGAATCCATCGCCACGCGCTTGGCGTTGGTGCGATGAACCGCGTGCTCCAGGCGCGCGAGCAGGGCGCCCAGATCGTAGGCCCCGACGACGACCGTTTCCGCCTGCGTCTGCGGGGAGGCGTCCACGAAGGTCCATTGATCTTCCGCTTCCCAGCCCTCTATGTCCCAGCCCAGCGAAGCGACATTCTTGCGGATGTCTTTGGGCGTCTCTTCAAAAGTGACAAAGACACCCGCTTCTCCGGCTTTTCGGATACCTTCGGCCAAAAATTGACTGGCGAAGACCGTCTTCCCGCTCCCCGCCGTGCCGGTGACCAACGTCGTGCGCCCTTTGGGAAGGCCGCCCTTGGCAACTAGATCAAATCCCGTAATGCCTGTTTCCAATTTTGCCATCTTGATGATTGCCTCACTCATGTTCGATGCCTCCATTTTCTTCTCCATCTGTCTCGGTCTGGTGTGAATTGTGATGTGTAGATGCCTGTACTTGTTTAGGCTTTAACCCTAACCCAATCAAAACCTTCTTTGATTCGGAGAGATCGCCAATGACCCGTCGCATCGGGGGCGGTTGCTCCTTGACCAGCGTCGGCGTCGCTAGAATTTTGTTCTCCTCTGCGATTTGCGGCTGCTCCAGGATGTCAATGATGGCCAGATTATAGTCCCCATCCAATTGGTGGCGGCAGATATATTGGATGTTAGCGATTGCATTCTGAGATCTTAAGGTCTGGCCGACAATGTATAATTTGAAATGGTATTTTGCCATAGCTATTCCTCTCCAAGCGTCCGAAGACTCATTGGCCTCTGAATTTGCGATGCTTCCATTAGTTTGCAGCATGCTCGCCCCCTGTCTGGTCGGTGATTGGCGATGGTCGATCCCTCGATGGCTGATTTCCTGAGCAACGCATCTGATAGTAGCTGACTAAATATCCCATCAATTCCAAGGCGATCAAGCGGCCCTCTTCCGTATAGGCTTTGGCCTTCCAATCCTTGGCGTTAGTATGCTTGCCACTCTGATCCTGGGTTACTTGGACGAGACTTCGGGTGTGCAACTCCACGAGGTCGCGTGGGCCGGCGTGTAAGTTCCCCAGTTGCTCGGCCAGGGCGCGAAGCTCCTGTGAGATTGGATGTTCTACCTTGTAGACACGCTGCTCGATCGCTAACTCCAGCACCTCGATATAGCGCACAACGAATTGTTGGAAAATATCAGGGAAATTTTTTCTAAGCGATTTGACGCCGAACATCCGCGCGGTCACGTTCGCAGGCGAGACCATCGAAGCGTTCAACATCTGGACTTCCTGTTTGAGTTGTTCGATGCGCCGCTTTGTCTCTTGGACCCGCTCGGTGATGTCGTTGATGGTGAAGATAATCCCATTGAGTTGACCATCTTTATCTACCAGTGGCGCGCCATTGATGGAAAGGATAATGCGCTTACCGGTGGGTAACTCGATGGCGTGGCGCATATCGTAGATGGGGCGCTTCTCCCGCAAAACCTGCTGGAACGGTTGCTCTTCATCCCGCAGGGGATGGCCCTCCAGATCCGTGCTGCGCCAGTTTGGCGCGTTGTACGTTCGGCTGGTGATATCCTCTTTGGTGAGTTGAAATAACTCCTCCGCCTGGCTGTTGGCAAAGACGATCTCGCCCTTGAGATTGACCATCGTGATGGCGGAAGGGCTGGTTTCCATCATTTTATCCAGGATGTTCCGCTCCCGTCGCAGGGCCTCCTCCGCCTCTTTGCGCTCGGTGATGTCTTGGACGACGCCGATCATCCGTTCTGGCGTGTCCGTTGCGTCGCGCAGGACATCGCC
>JAAAOZ010000394.1 GCA_009908585.1 Chloroflexota bacterium | reverse complement strand
CTTAGGCCGTTCCAAGAAAATAAGTCTCCCAAAAACGGGGAGTTTTCAGAGGGAAAAACATCAGGTTTGGGAGGTTTTAATTTCTGGAACTACCTTAGGGGTTTATCCGGCAAAATCCAAAAGACCCGGTGATGTATTTCTATCAGGGCTATGGCTTCCACGGCGTGACCTGGCGCGCGAATTTTGGACATCGCATGAGCCATGGATGCATCAATCAGCCCAACTACATGGCCGAATGGCTCTTCAACTTCGCCGAGGTGGGCGCGCTGATCAACATTCATGAGTGAAGTGCCCGGCACATTTTGTCGGGCCGCTTTTTTCATCAGATGAAGCGCAGAGCGCTACCCAGCAGATACACCCTCTAACGCCTCCAATTGCGTGCCGCTGAAGGCGTGATAAGATAACGCTGTTATGGAAATCTCTCTGCTGAAAACTAAGCTCTATATCCCGCCGGCGCGCCCGAACCTGGTGTCGCGCCCACGCCTGCTCAAGCGGCTGGATGCGGGTCTGCGCCGGGGCCACAAGCTTACCCTGGTCTCCGCGCCGGCCGGCTTCGGCAAGACGACGCTACTGAGCGCGTGGGCAAATCATCGAATGAGCAAATCATCGGCCGAGCGAAAGGTCGCATGGCTCGCGCTGGATGAAGCCGATAACGACCTGACGCGCTTCCTGACCTACCTGGTCGCAATGCTTCAGCAGATCAAGGCCGATGTAGGCGAGGGGCTGCTTGGCGCGTTTCAGGCACCCCAACCCCCGCCGATAACCTCGATGCTGACCCTACTCATCAACGAGATCGCGGCGCTCCCGGCCCCGAACGGTCCCTACGTGCTTGTGTTGGATGATTATCATCTCATCACGACCCGCGCAATCCACGACGCACTGGCTTTTTGGCTTGATCATCTGCCTCCCACCATCCATCTGGCCATCGCCACCCGCGCCGATCCACCGCTGAACCTGGCTCGCTTGCGCGGACGCGGCCACCTCACCGAGCTACGTCAATCTGATCTGCGCTTTACCCCCGAGGAAGCCGCCATCTTCCTGGCGGGCGTCTCCGGCCTTGCCCTCGCGGCTGAGGAGATCGCCGCACTGGAGAAGCGCACCGAGGGTTGGATCACGGGCCTGCAATTGGCTGCGCTCTCGATGCGCGGTCGGGAGGACATCGCGAGCTTTGTTGCGGCCTTTACGGGCAGTCACCGCTATGTTCTGGACTACCTGACCGAGGAGGTGCTCCGGCGCCAGTCCGAAGCGATCCAGGCCTTCTTGCTGCAAACGTCTATCTTGGATAGATTGAGCGGGCCGCTGTGCGATGCCGTGCTCCAAATCGACGATCAAGAAAGCGACGTTGCGCAGATTCGCGCATTCGCAGATTCGCAGGCGGTGCTGGAGCAGCTCGAAGCGGCCAACCTCTTCCTTGTGCCCCTGGACGACCGGCGGGCGTGGTATCGCTACCATCGCCTCTTCGCCGATTTGCTGCGAGCGCGGTTGGAGGATGTGTATGCTGACCGCGTGCCGGTTCTGCACCGTCGGGCTAGCGCCTGGTATGAGCGCGCGCATCTGCTGGATGAGGCGATGAAGCACGCCATCGCGGCGGATGATCTGGCGCGCGTAACGCACCTCGTCGAGACCCACGGGCGGCCGCTGCTCCTGCGCGGCGAACTGACCACGCTGTTGCGCTGGATCGCGGCGTTGCCCCAGGAGAGCATCGAAGCCAGCGCGCGCATCTGTGTCACCCACGCATGGGCGCTGCTCCTGACCGGCCAGTCGGAGGGCATCGAGCGCCCGTTACAGCGAGCGGAGCAGTTGCTTGCCGATAAGCACGACAGCCCGCTCCTGTTCGACATCGCCGTCATCCGTGCGTACAAGGCCCTGCAGCAGGGGGACGTTCCGCGCACCATCGAGTTGGCAAACCTGGCCCTGGAGAAATTTCCCTCGACGCGGCAAGGCGAGCGCAGTGTGGCGTTCTTCGTGCTGGGCGGGGCGCACATCTTGACCGGCGATTACGTTGCTGCCGGGGAGGCTATGACCCAGGCCGCCGCCGTCGGGCAGGAAGGCGACAATCTGCACATCGTGGTGCCCGCCCTCAACGCCCTGGCGGATATTCAAGCCAAGCAAGGGCGCCTGCACCGGGCTCAGGCGACAGCCGAGGCGGCGATTGACCTGGCCACCGGGGCCGATGGCCAGCCCTATCCCATCGCCGCTGGCGCCGTCTCAGATTTGGACGAGGCGCTTGCCTACGCCCGTCAAAGTGTCGAACTGGGGCGGCTCTGGGGAAACAGCGACTCAGTGGGCTTCTCTTATCTGACGCTGGCGGAGGTGCTGTTATCGCATAGTCGCCTGGACGAGGTCCGCGATGCGCTCCAAGAGGCCAAGCAGTTGAGCCGGCGCGTGACGCTATCGCCCCCATTCTTCTCTCGGCTGCGGGCGATGTGGGCGAAGCTCTGGCTGGCGGACGGGAATCTGGCAGCGGCAGCGAACTGGGCAAAGGGGAGCGCGTTTGACTACGCCGATCCATTTCGCGCGGAGGAAGCGTTAGGTCTGGCGCGTGTGCATCTGGCGCTAGGTGAACCGGATAGCGCCCAGCAGATTCTGTCCCCGTTGCTGGAGATGACGCAGGCTCAGGGATTGATCGCGTGGGTTATTGAGGTCCTGGCCCTGCAAGCGCTGGCGCACGATATGCAGGGTGACGAACATCGCGCGCTGGCAGCGTTGGCCGAGGCGCTCACCTTAGCCGAGCCGGAGGGCTACGTGCGCCGCTTCGTGGATCTCGGTAGCGGCAGTGGCCTGGGGCCGATGATGGCATCGCTGCTGCGGAAAGCCGCCGCCCAGGGCATCACGCCAGAGTACGCACATCATCTGCTCGCAGCGTTTGATCTCACCGAGGACGCCCCGACCTCGCCTTCGGCGCAACCCTTGATCGAGCCGCTCAGCCCGCGCGAGATCGAGGTGCTGGCCCTGGTGGCCGAAGGGCTATCCAACCGCGAGGTCGGTCGGCGGCTTCACATCGCGGAGAGCACGGTCAAATCGCATCTCAACAACGTCTATGGCAAATTGGGCGTTGAGAATCGTACCCAGGCCACGGTGAAAGCCCGTGCGTTGCATCTCCTCTCGTAGTCGTTCCCCCTTTTCCAACCTCCAATCCAACCTTTGGTGGATGACGTACCAACCTCGGATGGACTATACTTTGAGTATAGTTCGGGTCTTTTGGATTTCGCCGGGCAACTCCCTATCTATCCCTAAAAACAGCAAAGACGTGCTCATTTGTGGGGTTGACAGACCTTTTTCTCGTCGTTACTGAGTTGAGGATGAGGATAATATAATTGCATCCGGCGAATTCCTGAAGAGCCTATAGTTCATCCACCCACCAACGGAGGATTTTTATGAAGAAAGTTCGGCAATTACCTACACGGCAACGCATTCGTAAGGCATTACTCTTCCTGTCACTGCTGCTCTTCCCCCTCACGCTCTATTACTTCTCCCCCGCGCTCATCATCAAGGGCGCCGCCGAGGGCGTGATCAACGGCAGTTTCATCGTTTTCGCCCTGATGTTTCTGGCTTCGCTCTTCTTGGGTCGGCTCTGGTGTGGCTGGGCCTGCCCGGCGGGCGCTTTGCAGGAGTTTGGCGCGCCCATCCATGGCCGGCCTGGCCCCAATGGCAAGTGGAACTGGACCAAATGGGTTATCTGGGCGCCGTGGCTAGGTTTGATCATCTGGATGGTGATCCAGGCGGGCGGCTACCACAAGGTGGATCCATTTTTACAGCTTGAGGGCGGGTTGACCGTGCTCCAAATGCAGCCGCCGTGGTTCATCATCTACTACATCATCATCGCTCTCTTCCTGGGCCTCGCCGTCGTCTTTGGACGGCGCGCCGGCTGTCACACCATCTGCTGGATGGCGCCGTTTATGATCCTGGGGCGCAAGCTGCGCAACCTCTTCCACTGGCCGGCGCTGCGCTTGCAAGCCAACGAGGATGCCTGCATCGACTGCCAGCGCTGCACCACAGCCTGCCCGATGAGCCTGGATGTGAACGGGATGGTTCACGCCGACACAATGGAAAACAACGAATGCATCCTCTGCGGCAGTTGCGTCGATACCTGCCCCAAGGAGGTAATTCACTACACGTTCAGCGGCGGGACGTGAGGTGCAACCGTGTCCGCCACCCATTACAGCATCACCGTTGAAGGTCACCTGGATCGCAGCCACTGGGCGCACTGGTTCGGTGGCATGAACATCGAACTCACCGACGAGGGCAACACCACCATTTCCGGCCCGATCACCGATCAATCGGAGCTTCATGGCCTGCTGGCGAAAATCCGCGATCTAGGACTGCCGCTGGTCGCCGTGCAGCGCGTTCAAAAGAAAACGCACAGTCGATGAAACACATAATCCAGACCGAGTTTATCTGAAAACAAGCGTGGGAGGTCATAATGCAATCCGATTATTGGCGCGTTTACTATGATCAAGATGTTGTCGCAAAAAGTGATCAACGCCGTGAAGAACATCACATTCGCTCGACGGAGGTCGATATTCACATTGATGTCTATCCACACCCTGACCCCCAGGCTCCCGTCGTGATTTTCAACCACGGAGCCGCAGGTTACTGTCGCCATTTTGTACGACTGGCTTTTATGCTTGGGGAGCGTGGTTATACCGTGGTTTTGCCCGATCAACGTGGGCAAGGGCTATCGGGCGGCAGACGGGGCGACTACACGATTTCAGAATGTGTTCAAAACATTGTGGATGTGGCAACTTGGGCCAAGCAGCGCTTTCAAGGGCCGATCTTTATGGGCGGCGGGAGCATGGGCGGCGGGATCACGTATTATGCAGCGGCGGCCGGGGCGCCCGTCGAAGCCATCGCCTGCCTTAACCTCTTTGATTATGGAAAGGGTGAAGACAGCCTCCAAATCTCACGATTTGCCTTCCTGGCGAATTCCACGGTCATCGTCAAAGCGTTCACGTTAGGAATGGCCTTGCTGAGGCCCTTTTACGGGATACGTATCCCTTTCAATTGGGTGGGGGCCTTTGATAAGTTAATGGATGAACAGGATAGCGAGTATCAGGCGCAATGGGATGCCGATCCCGTGCCGCCGCGCCGGGTGAGCCTGCGCTCCCTGGCCAGCTCTATGCACACCCCGCCCGCTGTTCCTTTTGAAAACAACCAGGTACCTGTTCTGGTGATAAATCAAACGCTCGATCAAATGGTTGTGGAGAGCGTAACGCGCGACAATTACGAGCGTTTGGGCGGCCCCAAACGTTACGCTGAAATCCATTTTGGACATTGGTCCAGCCAGCCCGAATTTTGGACGGCTATCGTGGATAGTTGCGATGACTGGTTCCAAGAGTCTACGATCCACCAATGATAAAGAAAACATAGACTTTTGACCTTCGACTTGTAACTCATTTCCCAAGGAGACCCAACCATGAAAATTACAGTCCTCAACGGCAGTCCCAAAGGTGAGACCAGCGTCACGATGCAATACGTGCGCTACATCCAGAAACATTTCCCGCAGCACGAGTTGGAAATCGTCAATATCGCGCAGCGGCTCAAGAAGATCGAACGGGACGCGACGACGTTCCAGGAAATCATCGACCAGGTCCGTGCTTCTGATGGCATCCTGTGGGCCTTCCCGCTCTACGTATTCCTGGTCCACAGCAACTACAAGCGCTTCATCGAGCTGATCTGGGAGCGTGGGACTGAGGACGCCTTCGCAGGCAAGCACGCGGCGGCGCTCTCCACCTCCATCCACTTCTTCGATCACACCGCGCACAACTACGTCCACGCCATCTGCGACGACCTGGAGATGACCTACACCGGCGCGTTCTCCGCCGAGATGCAGGACTTGCTCCACGAGGAGGGGCAGGCGAAGCTGACGCGCTTCGCCGAGGATTTCTTCCACACGATAGAGACCCGGCGCCTCGCGCCTCGACGCTACGCGCCGCTCGTGCCCCCTGAGCTGGACTATGTGCCCGGCCCGGTCGAGGAGACCGTGGACGTGGGCGGCAAGCACGTCGTGATTCTGACCGATGCCACGCCCGATCAGACCAACCTGAACCGCATGATTGAGCGCGGCAGCGCAACGTTCGCGCAGGACGTCGAAGTCATCAACCTGCGCGATCTCAATATCAAAGGCGGCTGTCTGGGCTGCTTGCGCTGCGGCTATAACTACGAGTGCGCGTACACGGGCAAGGACGAGTTCATCAATGTCTACAATGCAAGGCTGAAGACGGCGGACATTCTGATCTTCGCGGGCGCACTCCACGACCGCTACCTTTCGGCGACGTGGAAGCAATTCTTCGACCGAGGCTTCTTCAATACTCACACGCCTTCGTTGGTGGGGAAACAGTTCGGCTTCATTATCTCTGGCCCGCTGGCCCAGGTCCCCAACCTGCGCCAAATCTTGCAAGCCTACGTCGAGTGGCAGCGCTCCAACTTGGTTGGCTTTGTGACCGACGAGTTTGGCGACTCGGCCCACATCGATCACCTGCTACACAGCTTGGCGGGCCAACTGGCAAAGTTCGCCGCCAGCGACTACATCCAGCCGCACACCTTCTTGAGTGTTGGCGGCATGAAAGTCTTCCGCGACGATGTCTGGAGCAAGCTGAGGATGGTCTTCCAGGCCGACCATCGCGCCTACAAGCGTATGGGCGTCTACGACTTCCCGCAGCGCAACATCGGCGTGCGGCTCCTCAATACCTTCGTCGCCCCCCTGTTTCGCATCCCCCAAGTGAGAGAGGCCTTCAACTCGAAAATCAAGGAGGGGATGATCCAGCCCTATCAGCGGGTGTTGCAAGACGGCTGACGACCAGAGGGACAAACGTAGTGTGGGATTGATGTGCTCGATCAATTGCATAGTGTGCAACCTCGTCTATCGTAGACACCTCAGAACTGCTTCGTTTGCCCGCATCCTGCTACATGTTGCCTCAAATGCCAAGTGGATGTACACTGCGTTGGAAATGACCGCTTGCTGTGGAGGAGGCATTGATATGCCAAACGCATCGCACACACATACACCCCGCAAGGCCGGGGTGAATTGGCATCAGCGTTACCTGACGCCATCCTTTGTCACCTGTGAGGATTACCAACGCTTCCTAGAAGATACCGGAGCGTTTCGCCAGCTCATCCACTGGGTGGCGGGGCATGCCCCGCAGGAAGGGACTGCGTCGGTGTTGGGCGTGTATCCAGAGGATGCTCGCGCCTTCTGCTCATGGTTGTCTGCGGCAACCGCGATAACGTGGCGGCTGCCACATCCGGGAGCGTTGGCGGGGATGCCCGGCGTGTAGATGCCTTACGGATATTGGACGCGGGCCTGCCTGCGTCAGTATCACCGCTATGCATCCATCACACGTCTCGCGCTCGCGTTAAACTCGCCAAATAGCTAGTTAGATGAAGAGATGCTACGTCAGGAGCTGGATATTTTTGTCACAGCCGTTGTTTTAGATGAGAGCATTGCGGGGACGCTCCCGGCGTACGAGGGTATCGTCCCGGTAGGAGAACGAGACACGCCAACTACCTAAGAACGCTCTGAAGCAGCGAGAGCGATTTTCCCAGTCGATTTGCTTCGAATTCCCCAGATACGGCGCGCATAGGGATAGTCGCTCGCCCTTCTTCCTTCGTACTTTTCCTCATCAGCCTCCCTTCATTGTCATCGTGACGACGTTTACGGAACGTTAAACGGCCATTGACAGTGCGTTAATTTGATCTTAACATTTCTGCGGTACCCTGGTAGGGGTAGAAACTTGGTTTGATAGCCCCTACCAGGGAGGTAGCATGACTACAGTAGATAGACCTATACCCTTGTTGCGTCCACGTCCGCATGGGATGACGGATTGGTGGCAGGGGCTGGCGTTCAACCGTCTGACGACGGCCTTTGAGCGCGCAATGGATGTCTCATTCGACGATGCCTCGCGCATCGTCTTTTTTAGTGATCTCCATCGCGGCGACGGCAGCCGGGTAGATGCGTTCACACCCAATGAGCCGCTCTTCTTACACGCGCTGCGCCGCTATTTTCGTGAGGGTTTCACGTATATCGAGGTCGGAGATGGCGACGAGCTGTGGCAAAATGGCTCGTTCTCGACCATCCGGCGGGCGCACGGAGAGGTTTTTGATCTCCTCCACCAGTTTGAGGCCCAGGGACGCTTACACCTTGTCTTGGGCAACCACGATCTGCGCAGTGGGCGGAGTCGTCGCGTGGAGAAAGACGGCCTCATCGCCAGCGAGGGCCTGATCCTCCGCCACGTCAACACAGCGCAACGCATCTTCGTCACGCACGGCCATCAAGCCGATGCCAAGAGCGATTATTTCCACTGGATCAGTCGCTTGGCCGTCCGCCACGTCTGGCGGCGCGTGCAATGGCTGGGCTTCTGCCGCAACCCGCGCATCGGTCGCGGTAAGAGCAAGGAAAGCATCGAGCAGCGCATCATGGCGTGGGCGCAGGATCAGCGACAGGCCATTATCTGCGGGCACACCCATCGGCCGATCGCGGCGCCTTTCGGATCGACGCCCTACTTCAACACGGGTTGCTGCGTCGTCCCCCATCTCCTGACGGGATTGGAGATTCAGAATGGCGCGATCTCCTTGGTCAAATGGAGGATGGCGCCGGGTGGAGCGCCCCAATCGGCCCACCGAACGTTGCTGGCCCCGCCGCAGTCGTTGCGCGGCTTTCGCTTTTGAGAGGTGAAGACCGCAGATCTTTTCAGCTTTGCTACAGGTTGGCAAAATGCCATTTTTCGGCTATAGTCTGGACTATGTCCATTCCCCGGTGGTTGATATTGATAGTTGGTTTGTCGTTGCTCTTGCTGGCGTGCCTGGCCGCCCCGCCGGCGATCTCACCGCTGGGGTCCCCCACCCTCGAGGCCACGGCGACCCTCATCTCCTGCGATGAGAGGACGCCGGTCGCGAATCGCGGCTCGATCCTGCCTGAGTTCACACCCGCGTATCCCTGCGAGTTGGAGAACGTGCAACGCCACGTCGATTTTTGCATGGTGCACGCCAGCCCCACATTGTCCTATCCCTGCTCCCAGACCGAATCGGTCGCGGAGCGCGTGATCG
>JAAAOZ010000175.1 GCA_009908585.1 Chloroflexota bacterium | reverse complement strand
GGAGAGCAGCCAGGCTGATCCGGAGGAGAGTCCGGTCTTCGATCTGTGGATGATCGAGGCAACGGGCGCCTACAGCGCGGAGCTGGCCTCCGAGGTGGGGATGTGGGCCACGCCGCGCCGCGCGCCGGATGGAGCCACGCTGCTCTTCGGGCGCGCGCGCGTCCCCTACCAGAGCGAGACCAGCGCGTACACGCTCTGCACCATCGACCGCGACGGCTCCAATGCAAGTTGCTTCTTCCCGCCGGAGGATCAAGCCGGCATCGCGGCGCCGACGTGGCGCTGGAGTCCCACCGGCGAGCAGATCGCCTTCGTCCAGCACGATAACCTCTATCTGCTCTCGCTGGCGACCAACACCGCAACCCCACTCACCGATGAGGGGCAGGTCACACTATTGGATTGGAAGTAAAGCGCAACACCTCTATTTTTAGTTCTATCTACCGGACAGTTTTATGCTTTTCTCTCAGCGGATGGAGCAGATATGAGCCATAGCCGCTAAGAGAGTACAGTTACACAGAGCTTCGCGGAGTTTTTCACGGAGATACACAGAGAGATTTCTTTCTCCGTGTTTCTCTGTGCCTCCTCCGTGACACTTTGTGTCCCAATCCTCTGTATTTATTGATACGCTTGCTAAGGAGCGAGAAGTAAATAACTTACCCGTTTTTACGGATACATGCAGCTCTCCAAATGGGAAAGTTATTTCCTCCTTAGCCCTAATCCAAACACGTCTTTAAAAAAGTGTCCGGTAGCTAGTTTTTAGTTTACGCTTTCTCATTGTATAATCTGCTCAGATCGCGTGTGCAAACCCGTGGATATATCGAGAACGCACAAGCTCAATCCTTCACAATCAAAATGACGTAAGGACGTCCTGTCGTCATACTTCTAAAATTCCACGACACAACACCACAAAAGATCACAAGGAGCCATTATGCGCATTTTAATCACCGGGGCCACCGGATTTGTCGGCGCCTATTTTCGGCGCCATCTCCTGGCCCACACCGATTGGACCATCGTGGGAACGTCGTACCCCGAACCGGCGCCGGCCATCGATCCAGAGCGCGAGCAGATCATCCCCCTGGATCTCCGCGATGAGCAGGCCACGCGCGCCGTCGTCGAGAGCTACCCGCCCGATTACGTCCTGCATTTGGCCGCCCAATCGCACGTTCCCACCGCCTACGAAGATCCGTGGGGCACACTGCGGAACAACATCCAGGGCCAGCTCAATCTACTGGAAAGCTGCCGCGCCTTGGATACCAGCCCGCGCATTTTGGTGATCGGCTCCGGCGAGGAGTACGGGCGCGCTGACGAAGAGGATCTCCCCCTGATCGAGGAACATCCCCTCCGGCCGGAAAACCCCTACAGCGTGAGCAAGGTCACGCAGGACGTGATGGGTTACCAGTACTTCATCAGCTTCGATATGCCCGTCATCCGCGTGCGACCGTTCAATCACATCGGGCCGGGACAATCGCCGCGCTTTGTGCTGCCGGCCTTCGCCAGCCAGGTCGCCCGCATCGAGCGGGGCGAGCAGGAGCCGGTGATGTACGTCGGCAACCTCACGCCCGCGCGCGACTTCACCGACGTGCGCGATGTCGTGCGCGGCTACCACGCGCTTTTGCTCAAAGGCACGCCCGGCGCGGTCTACAACATCTGCACGGGCGAAGCGCACACGATCCAGTCGCTGGTCGATCACCTACTCAAGCTATCGAGCGCCGACATCCGCATCGAGATCGATCCGGCGCGCTATCGCCCCGCCGATGTGCCCATCGTCTACGGCAGCCCGGCCAAACTCACGTTAGATACCGGCTGGACGCCGGAGATTCCCTTCACACAGACGGTCGCGGACGTCCTCGAAGAGTGGCGGAAGAAAATCAAATAGAAAGTCAGGTTAAGTTCTGGAAAACGTTAGACATCCGATTTTTGCGTCTCGAATTAGGGATACGACACTCTTTGACACCGGTTTTGGGATAAAATTCCCCACATCGTCAGCGAAAAATCGGATGTCTTAGATCGTTTCCAGTATAAACGACGCCCAGCTTATTCGACTTCCTGACTTTTGACTTCCTGACTTTTGACTTTCTGACTTTACGACTTTTCGACGCTTGACTACAGACAACTTTAAACTTACAACTTGTAACGTTCAACCAATTTTCAAAGGAGGTTTTTGAATGACCCAACCACGTGCATTGATCACCGGCATCACCGGCCAGGATGGCTCGTATCTGGCCGAGTTTTTACTGGAGCAGGGCTACGACGTCATCGGGATGGTGCGGCGCACCAGCACCGTGAACTTTAACCGCATCCACCACATCCAGCCCAAAATCACGCTGGCATCCGGCGATTTGCAGGATCAAGGCTCGATCATCAATATCCTGCGCGAATATCATCCGCAGGAGGTTTACAACCTGGCCGCACAATCCTTCGTCCCCGCCTCGTGGAAGCAGCCGGTCTTCACCGGCGGCGTGACGGGGCTGGGCGTCACGCGCGTCCTGGAGGCGATTCGCACCGTCGATCCTGAGATCCGCTTCTATCAGGCCAGCAGCAGCGAGATGTTCGGCAAAGTGCGCGAGGTGCCGCAAAATGAAGACACCCCCTTCTATCCGCGCTCGCCCTACGGCGTCGCCAAGGTCTACGGCCATTGGATCACGGTCAATTATCGCGAATCCTACGATCTTCACGCCAACTCCGGCATCCTCTTTAATCACGAGAGTCCGCGCCGGGGCCTGGAATTCGTCACCCGCAAGATCACGTACAACGTCGCCAAGATCAAGCTGGGGCTGTCGGATAAGGTTGGCTTGGGCAATCTGGAGTCCCGGCGGGACTGGGGCTTCGCCGGCGATTACGTGCGCGCGATGTGGCTGATGCTCCAGCAGGATAAGCCGGGCGATTACGTCGTCGGGATGGGCGAGACGCACTCCGTCAAAGACCTGTGTGAGGCCGCCTTCTCCTACGTGGGGCTGAAGTGGCAGGATCACGTCTATCAAGACCCGCGCTTCATGCGCCCCGCCGAGGTCGATCTGTTGGTCTCCGACCCCAGCCGCGCGCGCGAAAAGCTCGGATGGGAGCCAAAGGTCAGCTTCAAGGAGCTGATCCAGAGGATGGTCGATGCCGACCTCGAGCTACTGAAGAAAGAAAACGGTCTGTAGACACTCAACTAGCTCTCAACTAACTTCCCAAGGAGGTACCATGAGCGATATTAAATTTGGCACAGACGGCTGGCGGGCGCGCATCGGCGAGGATTACACCTTCGATAATGTGCGCCGCGTCACGCAGGGCTTTGCGGAATATCTACGGCGCCACGAGTTGGCGGATCAGGGCGTCGTCATCGGTTACGATCAGCGCTTCAGCAGCGATCTCTTCGCCGAGGCGGCCGCCGAGGTGATGGCCGGCAACGACATCGAGGTTTGGCTCACGAAGGGCAACGCCCCCACGCCGGTGATCAGCTACAGCGTGGTGGAGCGCGAGGCCGGCGGCGGGATCAACATCACCGCCAGCCACAACCCCCCGCCCGACAACGGCTTCAAGGTGCGAGATCCACAAGGCGGCGCCATCGCGCCGGATGGCCTGCGAGAAATCGAATCGTACATCCCCTACACGATGGAAGCCGTGCATCGCATGCCCCTCGCTGAGGCGGAGGAAACATCGCTGGTGCGCCGCTGGGAACCCAAACCGGCCTATGTGGAGCACATCAGCCAACTGATAGATTTGGACGCCCTCCGCAACGCAGGCTTCAAAATCCTGGTGGAGCCGATGTGGGGCAACGCCGCCGGCTGGTACGTCGATCTGCTGAGCGGCGGGACTAACACCATCGAGCAAATTCACGCCGGGCGCAATCCACTCTTCCCCGGCATGGAGCGCCCGGAGCCAATCCCACCCAACATCAACGCGGCGCTGGAGCGCACCGTCGACATCGGCGCGGATGTGCTGCTGATCAACGACGGCGACGCCGATCGGATGGGCATCGGCGACGAGAACGGCGTCTACATCGACCAACTACGCGCCTACGCGCTGTTGGCCTACTATCTGCTGGAGGTGCGCGGCGAGCGCGGCCCCATCATCAAGACGATCTCCACCACCTCGATGCTCAACAAGCTGGGCAAGATGTACGATGTGCCGGTCCACGAGACCGGCGTCGGATTCAAGTACGTGGCGCCCAAATTCTTAGAGACCGACGCGCTCATCGGCGGCGAGGAGAGCGGCGGCTACGCCTTCCGGGGCAATGTGCCGGAACGCGATGGCATCTTGGGCAACCTCTATTTCCTAGACTTTATGGTCAAGACGGGCAAGACGCCCTCGGAATTGGTTGAGTTGCTCTTCGAGAAACTGGGACAGGCCTACTACTACGACCGCATCGACACCCGATTCCCCAACGCCAAGCGACCAGAGGCCCGCGAACGTCTGGACAACGCTGAGCCGGAGACCTTAGCGGGCGTCCCCGTCGAGGAGATCATCACCGTCGATGGCTACAAATATGACCTCGGCGACAAGGGCTTCTTGCTCGTCCGCTTCTCCGGCACCGAGCCGATTATCCGCGTCTACTGCGAGGTGACGGACGAATCACTCGTCGAGCCGATGTTGGACGCCGGATTGGAGTTGGCCGGACTGAAGTAACCACCTTTCTCCCCAAAAAGCACCTCAACGGGCGGTCTCCCTCACGGGAACCGCCCGTTTTTCTTCATTTTTGTTACTGTCACAGAGTATTCGCCACTGCGCCGCGCCGATGGTTGAAACCCTCGGCTGATATCCAAAGTGCGTTAAAACGCACTGGGATTGCTTTTTGAGCGGTTTTTCAACCCGTTTTTAACGGGTTTTGTGTATCAGCCTCGAATTCATTCGTAGGCGGGCCAAGCGGCGAAAACCTTAAGGCACTAGGCGTTTTTTCCGCTTTATGCCCCTCTTCGTGCGCCCCCTGCGCTTTTTGTGCAACTTCTTCTCATCTCGCCCTATTTTTCGCTTTAACTGTTTCGTAACTTCTCCGAAACCCCCAAACCGGCCCTCCCATGATATGCTTAGAGTCAGATAGGGAGGAAAGGAAGTTATGCACTGGATTCTAACAGTATCAGATACATTTTCACTCACGCAGGTCATTCGCCGCTCCCAATGGTTCCTGCACCCGCCGTTTCGGGTGCGACAGGTACAGGGGCAACTCTATCGCGTGGAGCGCTTGACCTCAGGACACACGGTAGCCATCATCATCTCCCAGGTGCCGGCCGGCTTGATCCTCCACACGGGGGAGCGGCTCACCAGCAAGGAGACCGAGGAGATCAGCCATCGGACGTGGCGAATGTTGCGATTAGGTGAGAACCTACGCGGCTTTTTGGAGGTCGCCAAACACACGCCGGGGCTGGAGTCTGCGATCCGCCAAGGTGTGCGCTTCCTGCGCGGAACAACGCTCTTCGAGGATATCGTCAAGGCCGCAATCCTCACACAGTTGCCCCCCGCACAACATCGATCTTATATCAGTTGGGTCGTCGAGACCTTCGGCTCGCCCCTCCCCTCCAACCCCACTCACCACGCCTTCCCCACGCCACGCCAACTCATCCAAAAAGAGAAGCTACTCATCGCGCATATCGCGCATAATGGAAGTAGTCTCGGAGAACAGATTATGCAAATCGCACATACCTTCCAACCCAATGACGACGAACTACAAACCCTTATTCAGGCCGAGCCGCCGCTGGAGACATTGGTCGCCGGCCTTCAGGAAAACCTCCCGATCAGCGAGGAAACACTAAGCTTAGTTATGCTCAATCTGGGACGCTACGACTATATCCCCACAGATAAACAAGCGCGGTATCGCGTCAGTCGCTACTGGCACCAAGGCAGCGATGTCGATCCAGAGACGGTGAAAGCGGCGTTTGCGCCCTGGCAACCGTGGGGTGGCCTGGCTTACTGGCTGTGGGATTGGTCCGAAGCAACGTCCCCACCGTTTGCATCCGGGGAAGGAGAACTTATCCATGGAGAATCTGCAAGAGAATCTCAGAATCGACTCCAAACAACCTAAAGAAATGCTTGCACAACTAAAAACCCAAATACATCAACAGCGCAAATCCCTGAACGGCAACGCCTCACCGGAGTTGGCCGCGCATCTCAAAAGCTGGGAAAATATGGTTCACCAACTCCAAACCGAGATGTTATTGGAAAAAAGCGCCCAGTTGAGTCTATTATATGAAGTTTCCCAGTCGATTAACGAATCATTGGAATGGCGGCGGACGATTCAGGCCGTGATGAACGCCGTTATCCGCATCACCGAGGCTGAACGCGGCATGCTCCTGCTGCTCGATGATGAGGAGGATCTCGAGATCGAGATGGAGAGCACAGCCAGCGGGGAAGATTTCACCGAGGAAGATAAGCAGTTCAGCTATAGCATCGTGAAACAGGCATTAGAACGCAGCGAGCCACTTATCACAACGAACGCGCAGGTCGATCCGCGCTTCGAGCATAGCGAGAGCATCGTCGCTTATGGATTGCGCTCCGTGCTCTGCGCGCCATTGATCCACGAGGGCGAGCCGCAGGGCGTCGTCTACCTGGACAATCGCGCCAAAGCGGGCATCTTCAGCGATGAGGATCGCGCGATGATGGGCGCGTTTGCCGAACAGGCTGCATCAGCGCTGCACAAAGCGCGTCAACACAAACAGACCAATCAGGCGCTCTCCGAGAAGATCCGCGAGCTGACCATCCTGCAAGAGATGGCGCGTGATCTCAACACCAGCCTAGAGTTCGACCGCGTGATGGAGGGCAGCGTGACGTGGGCCATCGCGGCGGCCAACGCCAGAGGCGGCGCCATCGGCACACTGGCGGAAGAGGGCATCCGTTGGGCGGCGAAAGAAGGCCGCGTCGATCCAGAAGCCGATCCCTCAGCCGTCAGCCGGTGCATCGCGACACGCAAACCCCTCCTAGAGGAGAAACGAATGGTTCTACCGCTCCTACGCGAGGATCGACCGGTGGGCGTGCTCTACTTAGTGACCGAAGACCGAACCTTTAACATGGATAGGATCGAATTTGTCCTTCGCGTGGCGGATAACATCGCCATCGCGGTGGAGAACGCACGCTTATACGAGGCGCTGCGCCAAGCCAATCTTGCGAAGTCAGAGTTCGTCTCGCTGGTTTCCCACGAACTGCGCACGCCAATGACCTCGATTTTGGGTTACGCGGATATTCTCGATTCCGATATTGTGGGGGAATTACAAACCGAACAACGAGAGTTCGTCTCCGCCATCCAGCGCAATATCAGCCGGATGAAAGTTTTGGTAAGCGATCTGATGGACATCTCACGCATCGAAACCGGACGCCTCCAGATCAACCCGCGTCCCATCCAATTTTCGGATGCGTTAGATGATGCCATGGAAATGGTGGGTGAGTTAATCGAAGAGAAGCAACAGATCCTGACCATTGATATTTGGGATCGATTGCCGCCGGCCTACGCCGATCCAGATCGCCTGACGCAGGTGCTGACGAATCTACTGAGCAACGCGATGAAGTACACGCCGGATCAAGGCACAATTGCCATCCGCGTCTGGCTGCCAGCCGAGGAGCCGGGCTTTATCCGCTGCGCCGTGGCCGATAGCGGCATTGGCATCAGCCCCAAAGATCAGGCGCGACTCTTCACGAAATTCTATCGCGCCGACGATCCCGACGTCCGCGAACAGCCCGGCACGGGCTTAGGCTTAGCTATCACCAAGAATCTGGTCGAGATGCACGGCGGACGGATTTGGGTTAAAAGTGAATTAGGTGAGGGAAGTACTTTTTTCTTCACCATTCCGATTTCGGTCCCCGAAGCGGGGATCTGATGTAGCACTGTAGCACCCTAGTTTACCCAACACGTCGGGGATGGGCACCCTGGCGTTAGGGATTCTCCTTTCCTCTGCCCCCCGGAGTAGGGCCTCCGGGGGGCATTTTTTTGTCACCTACAAACCCGCACGCGCACCTCGTCCAAGTAAAGCGCGGCGGTGTCATCGTCGCCATCATTCTTCACGCCCAGATAGAGCTTGATCTCCTGTCCAGCGAACGCGGTCAGATCTAAGGAGCGCGCCTCCCACGCCCGCGCATCCGAGGTCGCCGTGGAGAGCGTGTGCACCGTCCCCGCCGCGTCCAACAGGCTGACATAGTGCACGTCGTCCGCATCCGAAGCCTCGTTGACGGGATAGGCCATGTAGTCCAAGGTGATCGCAGCGGCGTTCGCCGGCAACGTTACGCGATGCGCGACGGATGAGTAGGCCGCCATGCCCGGCTCGCCCAAGGGGATCCCCACCCGCGCGGCCCAATCGCCTGCGTAGACCACATCGTTGACGCGCTGCGCCAGAGCGTTGTACTCCCACGCATCCACCGTTTCGAAATCGGATTCCAACACCAGCTCGCAGGTCGCCGGCGCGGATAGGATGTTGCGTCCCACCAACGGCAGATAGACAGCGGTGCGGGTGACGATCTCCTCGAAGATAAAGGTAGCGGTGGGACTCCACGGCCCGACGTTGCCCGCCGCATCGACGGCTCGCACGCGCCACGTGTGCTCGCCCGGCGTCACCTCGACGGCGTAGAAGGTCTCCTCCGTCTGATAGCGGTCGCCATCCAGTTCCAGCTCATAGCGCAGCGGCGCGCCCTCGTCCGCCGGAGGATCCCAGACCAAGACCGCCGTTGCGAGCGAGAGCGTCTGCCGGTCAAGGGGCGAGCGCAGAGTCGGCGTCAGCGGCGGGGTGACATCGTAGAAAAAGCTCACCTCCGCCGGCGAAGCATCAGGCGCCGGGCCGACGGCCCGTGCGCGCAGCAGATAAACGCCCTCTGTGAAGACGGACGATGCGGGCAGCGAATACGTCCAGGTGAAGATGCCGCTGGCCGTCAACCACGTCGGCGCGCCCCACGCCGATCCGGTCCAGCCGGCGCCGTCGGCGGCGCGGATCGCCTGCACCTCCACGCGCTCCAACTCCGTCCCGGAGGCCGATCCCGCAAACGGCGGCACGAAGTTGACGTAAGCGCCCTCCTGCGGCGACGCGATTTGCGTATCCAAAAGCGCGCAATCGTCCAAGAAATCCATCGCGCGGGCCATCACCTCCGGGCGGGAGGCGGCCC
>JAAAOZ010000091.1 GCA_009908585.1 Chloroflexota bacterium | reverse complement strand
CCCCGGTGGGAGGCGATTGGCCGGCGGTGATGCAGCGCGCTTTGGAGATGGAGCAGAGCATCCAACCCAGCGCTGAAGCTAAGTCCGAGGGGCCCGTGTTGGCCATCCCGCTGCGCGTTCGAGGCGAGCCGATTGGTGTGTTGAGCTTCCGTAAGCGCGTTGCGGCGGGGGATAAGCAGACGACGTGGACCGAGAACGAGCGGACGCTCTTGCAGAGCTTGGTCGATCAGTTGGGCGATGCACTGGAAAGCGCTCGTCTCTTCCGGGAGTCGCAGCGTCGCGCCGCGCGCGAGCAGTTGGCCAGTGAGATCACGGCTCACATCCGCGAATCGCTGGATACGGAGACGGTCGCCCAGCGCGCCATCCAGGAACTAGGACAGGCCTTGGATGCGGACGCCGTGACCCTCCAGTTGGGATCGGTGGAGCATCTGTTGGACTAGGTACGTAGTCAGGCACGCAATGAAATGAAGTGGAGTGCCGTCAGGAGAATCAGATAATGAGCGAACATCATATCTCGGAGATGCCAGACTCTCCTCATTCACGCACCCAACCGATGCCTGAGCCGGCGGCGGCAGATTTGCAACGTCGGCGCCGGAAGGCGCTCAACCTATTGTTGGGGATCGCAGTCGTCGGGGGGGTCTTTACGCTCATCCCCTCCTTGACGAAGATCGTTCAAGATCCGGGCCAAATTGTGAGCGAGTGGCCGTTCTTCGTCGCCTACGCCGTGGTGGTGATGGCCTTCCTGATGCGCGAGATTGACTATCACGTGCGCTTAGCCGTGCCGGTGATTGCCGTTTATCTCTCCGGCGGCTTGATCGTGCGGGCCAACGGCGTCGCCGGGCCGGGCGTCTGGTATCTGCTGTTAGGGCCGGCGCTGCTCTTCCCGCTGGGCGGATGGCGGATGGGTCTTTCGGGACTTGTCCTCAGCGCTTTAATCTACGTGGGCTTTGGCATCGCCCATTACCAAGGATGGATGTCCTTACAGACGCCGGACCCCACGGATTTGGGATCGCTGCTCTACTTTGGCGCGATATACTTTTTGGTGCTCTTACTCATCGGGGTGGCGCAGGGGAGGTTCAATCGCGCGCAAGAGGAGACGTTGCAGACGGCCTGGCAGCGCGCGGCGGCGATGAAAGAATCGCGACAACAGAGCCAACGTCGCGCCGATGAGTTGGCATCCGCCAACCGCCGGCTCCAGCGTCAATCGCGGCAGTTCACCATCGCTGCGGAGGTGTTGGAGGCCACGCGCGGCATCACGACGCTGGGAGCGTTCTTGGATCACGTCGTCGCGTCCGTTCGTCAACGGTTGGACGATATGGGCGTCGTGAGGGTGAGGATTTATATGTACGAGGACGTGCTCCTCGAAGAACGTCAGGCCCGCACCGGGCGGCGCCTGCGATTGCGTGCTGTTTCTGAGGATGCTGATGCCTCGGAGGTGCGTGACGATGTGTCCCAACTAGGCGCGTTGTCGGGTGAGCAGCGAATTCCAAGTTTGGTGAGCGCGGTCTTGTACTCGCAAGCGCCCCGACTCTCTCCGATCGATCAGAAGGGCACGAAGCAATTGGCGCTTCCCTTGCGTTTCCAGCCGGCGGCGTCCGATATAGCGCCAGGGGATCGTGAATCCGAGGAAATTGGGCGCGGATTGCGCGCCGAGGGCGTGATCTTCTTGCAGAGCACAGAGCCAGAGGCGTTTCGCGAGGTGGATTTGGACGTGTGGCAGGTGCTGGCCGATCAGCTTTCCATCGCCATTCAGAACGTCTCCCTGTTGCAACAGGCTCAACGTCAGATCCACGAAATGCAGCGTCTCTATCAGCGTTACGATCAGCAGATTTGGCAGCGCGAGGGGGAGCAGCGCCGGGTCTTCCGATATGCACAGGGCGAGATCTCCGAGGAGATTGAGAAGGCGCCGCCCTCCGGCGCGATGCGCACGGCTGTGCGGGATCGCCATCTCGTCGTGGATCACGACGCTCAAAGCAGCGTCGCCCGCATTACCGTCCCCATCACCGTGCGCGATGCCGTGATCGGCGTGATGAATATCGAGAAATCCGGTGAGAGCGCCCAGTGGTCCGAGAGTCAGGTGGATTTGGTGCGGATGATCAACGAGCAGTTGGAATTGGCCCTAGATAGCGCGCGGCTTTTCGAAGATACGCAGATGCGCGCGGCTCGCGAGCGATTGGTGGGAGATCTTTCGTCCCAGATGCGGAACTCGGTCAATTTGGAGGATATGTTGCGGACGGCCGTTCAAGAATTGGGACAACGTCTCTCCTTGGAAGAAGTCGTCTTGGAATTGATGACGGAACCAGGCGGTCGGTCGAAGGACGGATGACGAACCGGTAGGATGGAGTAATTATGACGGAGCAATTATAAATGGAAACTAAAGAACCGACACATAGATCGCGATTATCATTGCGCGCCAACCTGCTGTTGGGGTTTGGAGCGATTATCCTTTTGCTGTTTATCTCGGCCGGGGTGATTGTTTACCAGCTCAATGTGATGGCGAACGCCAACGAGCAACTGGACGTGCAGAGTCGACGGACATTATCTGCCGAGGCTCTTTCACGCGCTCGCTTGAATCTTCTCTTGGCGATTGATGAGGGCATCTTCCGCGAGGATAGTGAGCTTTTCATCTCTGAGGTACAGGATAGGAGGGAAGAATTGAACGATCGCTACACGGCCTTCGCCGCCACATTCCCGGAGCCGGATCTTACATTGGATACCACCATCGGAAACTTAAATCGGATGGTGGATTATATGATTGAATCGGTTGAGGGCGAGGACTGGGAGGCGACGCGCCGGACGCGCATCTATGCGTTGGAGGGTGAATTACAACGTATTTCAGATACGGTTGACCAAGTCGTGGTGACGGCCCAAGAGGGGCAGGTCGCGGCCTTGGAGAGAGCAACTGAAGCTCAACGTATGGTTTATCGTACGGTCTTTGTGGCATTCTTATTGGTGGTTGTGCTCAGCATGTTGATGGCGTACACGATGTTACGGGCTTTTGGTCGCTCTGTAGGGGTGCTCGTGCGCGGCGCCGAGCGCTTGGCCTCCGGCGATTTGGAACATCGCGTGCCCGTTATGACCCAGGATGAGATGGGCCGCTTGGCCCAGGCGTTCAACCAGATGGCTCAGGAGTTACAGGATCTCTACGCCGGCTTGGAGGCACGGATCGCGAAGCGGACGCGGGCGCTGGAATCGCTTGCCGAGCAGATGCGCATCTCCGCCGAAGTGGGACGCGCTGCGACCACCGTGCTCGACCCAGATGAGCTACAGCAATACGTCGTGCGCTTGATCAGCGACCAATTTGGCTTTTATCACACCGGCCTCTTTTTGGTGGATGAGAGTGAGCAATATGCCATGCTGCGGGCTGCATCCAGCGCAGGGGGCAAAAGCATGCTGGAGCGTCAGCATCGATTGCGCGTTGGGGAGGGTATCGTGGGGCGAGTGATCGAGTCGGCCGAATTGTACATTGTCCTGGATACGACCGAAGACCCTATATATTATGCTAACCCCGATCTGCCGGAGACCCGCTCGGAGGTAGCGTTGCCCTTGCGGGCGCGCGGGCGTACCTTTGGTGCGTTAGATGTTCAGAGCGTTGAGACGCAGGCCTTCACTGATGAGAACGTGATTGTCTTTGAGTCGCTGGCGGATCAGGTGGCGTTGGCTTTGGACAATGCCCGCTTGTATCAGGAAGCCCAATCGCGGCTGCACGAGGTGGAGCGTCTCTACGGGCAGTACAGTCGTGAGGCCTGGGCCGAGATCGCGCGCGCCGGCCTGCGCGGCTATCGCTTCACCCGCGCGCAGGGCGTCAGCGATGAGCCGGTGTGGTATGAGGAGATGACGGACGCGCTGGCAGCGCAGGGAGCGGTCCAAGCCGGGATGAGCGAGGGGGAGGCCTCTGAGGCGGATCAAGGCCACGCGCTGGCCATTCCCATCCGCGCGCGGAATCAGGTCGTCGGCGTCTTAGACCTGCGCAAATCGCCGGAGGCTGGCCCGTGGACGCCCGATGAAATTTCATTGATTGAGGCCTTGGTTGGGCAGATGGGGCCAACCTTGGAAAGCTCCCGTCTGTTCGAGGATGCCCAGCGTCGCGCCAATCGAGAGCGTTTGGTAGGCGAGGTGACGAGCGATATGCGCGAATCCTTGAAACTGGAGGATGTGCTTCTGGCGGCCGTCCGAGAGATTGGTGGACGACTAGGTGTAGAGACCGAGGTATGGTTGGGAGAATCTCTGGAAGCAGATCGGCAACTGGAAAAAGCTGAGAAGAAAGAATAGAATAAATGATGCGGTCATGGAGGCTCTTCAGGAATTCGCCGGGTGCAATCGTGCCATCCCCACCTGCAACCCAGTAACGACGCAAAAAAGGTCTGTAATCCCCACAAACACGTAATTCTGGGCTGCTTGTAGGGCTACTGAGGAGGTTGCCCGGCAAAATCCAAACGACCCGTCATGGATAAAAAGATTGGGTAACTGTTTAGTTTGATGAGTATGGCAGTTTCAGAAATTAAAACCTCCCAAACCTGATGCTTTTTCCTCGGAAAACTCCCTGCTTTTGGGAGACTTATTTTCTTGGAACGGCCTAATGCACCACGCCTGGTGAATACCTTGGCCCGCCTGTGGCCCTAAGGCCCCATGGCCGTGGGAAGGCCCCATAGCCGAGGGAATTCGCGGCTACGGGGCGTAGCAAGCTACGGCTGGGCGAAACCGGCCTGCGCCGGTTAGAACTCAGTCGCCGAAGGGCGACTTCGCTTAGGCGTGTTACGCCCGGTGGCCCGTGGTTTTTCTTTTGACCCAACGGCCCAATGGCCGTGGGAACCGCCGGGCCATCCCGCTAAAAACACACATCCGCAAAACTAAACCGATGCAAGATTGGTTGCTATCATCGGCCCTTATTAGGAGGTTCTTGGATGATGTCGCGAATGAAGCAATGTATAGCTACTCTAAGTTTATTCGTTCTGTTGCTTGCTGGTTGTAATGGCGCGCCGGCTACGCCGACGCCAACCCCGACGCCGGAGGTAAAAATATTCAAGCTGGGAGTGTTAGGGCCGTTTTCTGGGCCGAGTCAGGCCACAGGAATCCAGGTGAAACGGGCGGCAATCATGGCTTTTGAGGAAGTCGATTACAAATTGGGGGAGTATGAAGTAGAGTTGGTGTGGATTGACTCCCAATCCGATCCCGAAGTCGCGATCCAGGCCTACGAGCAGGCCATCGAGGATGGCATTCAAGCCGGCATTCTCAACTGGCACAGCAACGTGGCCGTTTCGATGATGGAAGTGACGGCCGAACATCAAATTCCTCACTTCTTCACGATGGGGGCGACCGAATTGGTGAATCAGAAATTCCAGGCTAATCCAGATAGGCTCGATTACTGGAATTTCAAAGCTTGGCCGGCAGGGTATAAGTTGACGGTCAATTATGTGGAAGCCATAGAGGAGGCCATTGCTCAAGGTGCGTGGGAGCCGGCCACGAAGCGCGCGGGTATCTGCAGCGAGGACACCGATTGGGGGCACAGTATTGCTAACGGCCTAAAAGTCCAGCTTCGCGAGGCCGGGTGGGAGATCGCTGCAGAGCACTACCTGGCATTAGATGCGACGGACTTCACCGAGGCGGTCGAATCCTTCGAGGCGCAAGAGGTCGTGTTGGTAGGCGGCACGGCCACGGGGGATGAGTTTTTTCCTTCTTTCCTCGAGCAGGCGGAAGCCGCGAATTTCGAGGCGATGATTATCGCCGATGGTCTGGGGTGGTTAGGGAATTGGTATGAGTGGACTGAGGACGCATCGGACTATGTGATGGACCAAAGCCCCCTCTGGGTAACTGAGCAAGCTCGGGCCTTTGCAGAAGCCTATGAGGCTCGGTGGGAGAGTAAGGCTAGCCCGTCCATTTCTGGCTTATCCTATGATTACACTCACTTTTTCATCCAGATTGCTCAGCAGACTTTGGAGACGTATGGTGAGTTGAATCGAGAGACACTCCATCGATTCGGCCAGGAGTATGTTCAAACCGGTGAGGTCGTCTACACCGATGGCATGATTATGGAGACGTATAAATATACGCCGGAAAGTGTACCTGATCCGGTGGTCGGCGCAGGGTACTATCTCTTCCCCGTCGTGCAATATCTCAATGGGGAGAGCAACATCATTTGGCCCGAGGCATGGAAAGAGGCAGATTTGCAGGTTGAGCCGTGAGGTTTGTATGAACGTATCATCCCAAGATGACCAGGATACTAAATTTCAGATAGAGAGCGAGATTTCCTTCCTTCGTTCGTTGCAAGCGAAGCTGATCGCCTTCTTGTTGGGGGTCTCCATCTTGCCGCTGCTCTTTGTAGGGGCATTGACCTTTGAGCGATCGCGGGCAGCTTTGCGCCAACAAGCGTTTGATCAACTAGTTGCTGTGCGAAATTTGAAAGCGGAGCAATTGCAGGTTTATTTCGATGCGGTGGAGGAAGACATCGTCCTCACCTCGAAATTCCCCCTGATTGTCAACAGCATGCAGGCCTTCGCCCAAGTAGAGGACTTCTATGCCGTCCGGTTACTTGGCTACATCGGACATCCGGAGTTGGCTGACTCAGGGCAGGGAGCGCTCTACGATCAGATGCACGCTCGCTACTACGAGGAATTCGAAGCCCTGGTGCAGGCGAAGGGCTATGGTGATATCTACCTGGTGCGGCCCGATGGCATGGTCGTCTACAACTATGATAAGGGGGACGATTTTGCGACGAACCTGGTGAGCGGCCCGTATCGAGATACCCACCTAGCGACTTTATTTGGGAGTTTGCGCACCAGCACGGATGTGAATGAGGTGCAATTGACGGACTTTGTCCCTTATGGACCGTCCGGCGGCATTCCGGCCAGTTTTGTGGGGACGCCCATCGTACAAGAGGGGAAAAACATCGGTGTGCTTATCTATCAGCTCCCTTTACGCAGGATTGATGATTTGATCCAAAGCCAGGCCGTTACCATTATGGGCCAGACGGGAGAAGTGTACCTGGTAGGAGAAGATAGGTTGATGCGCACGAATGTGCCATCCAGAGAAGAGAGCACGATCTTAGCTCAGGAGGTGGATAACCACGCTGTGACACAAGCCTTGGCTGGTGATACGGACGTGATCGAAGTGATCAGCTATGATGGCGATCCGACGCTCTCTGCCTATCAGCCCCTGACATTTGGTGATCATATTTGGGTCTTGGTTGCTGAAATAGAAACCGCTGAGGCGCTGGGGCCGGCCACGCGCCTGCGGGGGACAGTCCAGATCATCATCGGTATAGCTGCATTCATTGGCATTGGATTGGGCCTTCTGATCACCCGAAATATCACCCGTCCGATCTCTGAGTTGACAAGGGCAGCGACGGCCATCGCGGAAGGTGACTTGGAGCGGACGGTCGCCGTCCGGGCCGGCGGTGAAATTGGTGTGTTGGCCGCTGCATTTCGGATGATGACGGAGCGGCTGCGACGCTCGATCGACCAATTGGAAGCGCGTGTTCAGGAGCGAATGCGCGCCTCGGCCCAACGCTCTGCTTATTTAGAAGCCTCGGCCGAAGTAGGTCAAGCATCGACATCCATTTTGGATGTCGACGAGCTAATTCAACGGGTCGTGGATCTTATTAAAGATCGACTGGATGTCTACTTTGTCGGTTTACTCTTATTAGATGAGAGTGGGGAGTGGGCCGTGTTGCGCGCTGGGACGGGCGAGGCGGGCGAAGCGTTGTTGGCGCGTGGCTTGCGCGTCCCAGTTGGCGAAGGCTCAATGGTGGGATGGGCCATAGCCAATAAAGAGGCTCGCGTGGCGCAGGATGTATCGCAAGACATAGTGCAATTAGCTGTGCCTGAGTTGCCTAAAACTCGCTCCGAAGTGGCTTTACCGTTACGGGCTCGG
The DNA here is from genome assembly GCA_009908585.1 of Chloroflexota bacterium. Lineage (GTDB taxonomy): Bacteria > Chloroflexota > Anaerolineae > B4-G1 > SLSP01 > JAAAOZ01. The sequence goes on along the minus strand of JAAAOZ010000091.1, from coordinate 1,224 downwards.
GGTGAGATCCTAGGTGCGCTGACGGTAGAGGATGATAAAATTGGCGCCTTTGACCGGGAAACGGTCAATGTCTTGCAATCGATGGTCGATCAAATCGCCGTCGCCTTGGAGAATGCTCGACTCTTTACTGAACTGGGAGCAGCCCTTGAGTCAGAACGTCGCGCCTATGGTGAGATGGTTGGCGAGGCTTGGGCGCAGCGCCTACGCCAGGAGGGCGCGCTGGGTTTCCTTCGTCAACTGGATGGCGAAATTCATTCGGTATCAGGCGATCGCCCCTCTTCGGATCTGATTGAAGCTCGGAAAAGAGGCGAGAGGATTCAGAAACAACGTGCTGAAGTCGCTATGCCGGTCCGGGTGCGCGACAATGTGGTCGGAGCGGTGCGATTTCGTAAGCCAGATAGGATGGAGGAATGGACGGAAGGCGAGATTGGGCTGTTGGAGATGTTGACGGAGCAACTGGGCGTCGCGTTAGAAAGCGCCCGGCTTTACGAGGCGACGCAGCGTCGCGCTGCCCGCGAGCGTGTGATCCGTGAGATCACCGATGAGATGGAACGGGCGACGGATATCGAATCCTTGTTGCGCATCACCGCTGAGGAGTTGATCAAGACATTGGGCGGCTCGCGCGCGGCGGTGCGGATCGGCGCCCTAGATCTTGAAACGCAACTTGAGACGCAAATCGAAGAGACGCAAGTAGACGACGTACAGGTATCGACAGCCGCGGGCGATGATGAAGGGGGCGATGACTAATGGCAAGTAACGAAAACCAAATGACGAGCGAATGGCCCACGGTGGGTCTCTTGACCTACGGCGGCAGCGATCCGACGAGCCACGCCTTATGGGCGGGCGTGAACGATGTTATTCAAGCCCAAGGCGCGAATTTGATCTCTTTTCCCGCTGAGGCCTTGGAATCAGAAGAGGGCTTCCTAGCGCAAGCTAATATTCTTTATGACTTGGTCTCGCCAGACATTATCGATGGGTTGGTCGTCTTTGGTGGGGTGTTGGCGCATGAGGTCGGCTCAGAGAAATCGCGGGCTTTCATCAAGCGATATTCACCGTTGCCGATGGTCAACATTTCTGAAATTATGGAGGGTAGCCCTCATGTGCTGGTGGATAACTACCAGGGTATGCATGCGCTCGTGACGCATCTGGTGGAACAACATGCCTATCGCCGCATCGGGTTCATTCGCGGCCCAGAAGGGCACGTGGAGGCGGAAACGCGCTATC
>JAAAOZ010000298.1 GCA_009908585.1 Chloroflexota bacterium | reverse complement strand
GCCATCCCCACCCGCAACCCAGTAACGACGCAAAAAAGGTCTGTAATCCCCACAAACACGCAATTCTTGGCTGCTTTTAGGGCTACTGAGGGGGTTGCCCGGCAAAACCCAAAAGACCCGCGTGCGGCAAGTTGAACCTCGACGCGCTGATCACCGACGTGCGCGATCCCAGTTCCGCGCCGGCGACGTATGCGGAGTTGATCGAGCCTGACACAGAATTGATAACCGTAGCTTTTGATTGGAAAGAACACGAACAATGAAACCCTATCACATCGGCATCATCGGCGCGGGGATGTACGGCAAAATGCTCATGCGCCGCCTACAACAGGATGACCGCGCCCGCATCGCCTGGGTCAAAAGCGCGAGCGAGGCCACCACCCGCGCCGCCGCCGAGGAATTTGGCGTCGAGCGGTGGACGTTAGATTATCACGAGGTGCTGGCCGACCCGGCAGTGGCGCGATCTGGATGGATTCTACGATCATCTGGTGGCAAGGTTGAATCCATAAACAGCCCCAGCGCGCCGGCGTCCAGACAATCATCAAAGCCTTCCTCAGAGATAACCGTGGGCGCGTTACCGCGCAGTCGCTTGAGACCGTAGAACCCATTCATCGCCGTGGCCATCATCAGGGCGCCAGGGCGCAGGGTGCGGGCCGCGCGCGCCAAACGACGCGCCACCTGCCCCGGCGAAAAAGCCCTTCGCCACAATGCCCGGTGCGCTGCAAGCAATTCGTCAGCGCGCATCAACGCCGGCTCGAAGGCCACGTTGTAGCCGTTGTAGAATTGCGACGTGGGACACGGCAGCAAGCGATCCTCACGCTCCAACTGCTCATAGAGCGCCGTGCCGCGATAGGGCGTGAGCACGCTCAAGAAAGGCACGTCCACGCCGATGTCATAAAGGCCATCGGCCATTGCCACGATGCTCTCCGGCGTATCGCCATCGAAGCCGACGACGAAGCCCGCCATCACACAGATGCCGCGCTTGTGCAGCGCCGCGATGGCCCGCCGGTAGCGAGCCACCTGGTTCTGAGGCTTATGCGCCGATGCTAACGAGCGCGCGCCGAAGGTCTCGATGCCAAAGAAGACGCCGATGCAGCCCGAAGCCTCCATCAGGTCAAGTAACTCGCGATCCTCGGCGATGTCCATACTGGCCTGCGTCAGCCACCATCGCTTGAGCGGACGCATCGCCCGCAGCAGCGCCTTGATGTAATCGCGCTTGGCCGTGAGGTTATCGTCCCAGAACCAGACTATCTTGCGCTGCCACCAATGATCGAAGGCGTCATAGGCCACGTCGCGCAGCACCTCCTCCACCGGGCGCACCCGAAATCCAGGATTCATCGCGGGAACGCAGCAGAAGGAGCAAGAGAAGGGACAGCCGCGCGTGGCCTGTACCACCCGCTTGACGAAGAAAGCATCGGGCAGCAGATCGTAGCGGGGTGTGGGCAGCTCCGCCAATGAGCTTGGTTCCCCCTGGTAGCGACGCTGCAACGCGCCGGCGGCGGCATCCTCCAACATCCGCCCCCACACCGATTCCGCCTCGCCGGCGACGACGGCATCGCAGTGCGCCAGCGCCTCGTCGGGCCAGAAGGTGACGTGCGGCCCGCCCATCACCACACGCTTGCCCCGCGCCCGGAACTCCCCCGCCAAGCGGTAGGCCTCGTCGGCAAAGCCGCTGAAGAACGAGATAGCGACCAGATCGGCGTCGGTGTCGAAATCCACCGGCTGGACCTGCTGGTGGATCACGCGCACGGGATAGCGCGCCGGCGTCAGTGCGGCCAGGTGAATGCCCGTCAGCGGCGGGACGAAGTCCTTCTCGTGCCCTTTAGGATAGCGCGGTTGATACGTCACGACGATGTCGAGTTTCATCAGAATCTCCTTGGTTTGAGTTTGAGGATATGTTACGACGGCTATTTTACACGCAAATTACTCCCAAAGTCTCCCCTTCCCCTCCCAAATGCTCCCAATCCGGGCAGAATGGTCATCGAATTTTACAGCTTATGAAGAGATAGTTCACGCCACAGAGGTGGCACTAACAAGGTGTCAGAATGAGGGAAAAAGGGAGACCTCCAATCGTCCTACGGTGTCATACTAGGGCCGGAAATTTGAAGATGGAAGACCTCTCTTCCCCCTCAGTAGCCCTAAAAGCAGCCAAGAATTGGGTGTTTGTGGGAATTACAGGCCTTTTTCGCATCGTTACTGGGTTGCGGGTGGGGGCCGCAACAGCGCTTGGCGATTGCGCCCGGCGAATTCCTGAAGAGGCAGAAGTTTTTTACAGTCGAGGGGAATGTGATAAGATGGAACCAACGCGCAATTGATACAATCCCACTCAGCCCGGAGATCGGAATATGCAAAGGTTTGCCCCTCTCATACGCACAAAGCTGCGCCCGCCCTTCACTCGCCAGGAACTGGTCCCTCGGCCCCGAGACAGGGACTAAGAACTTTTTGGCTCTTAGGTAGTTCCAGAAATTAAAACCTCCCAAACCTGATGCTTTCTCCTCAGAAAACTGACCGTTTTTGGGAGACTTATTTTCTTGGAACGGCCTTATTGGTTTTTAGGTGAAATTGGGTGCGAATGATGATCATACTCTCGTCAAGCCAAAAATCCACGCGGTATACCATGAAAAAAGCTCGCGATGGCAAAATTTAATCTCCATCGCGAGCGATTTTGTGAACGGCTATGGCATCATTCCACGTCCGGTGGTTTCCAAGGCGGGGCATGGCCATCGAGTCGCAGAAGCTCCCACGCCAAGCGGCGATAGGCCTGACTGCCCTTGGCGCCGGCGGCGTAGAAGACGCCCGGCTCGCCATAGCTGGGCGCCTCGCTGAGGCGCACGCTGCGCGGGATGATGCTCTCGAAGACTTGCTCCGGGAAATGTTGGCGCACCTGCTCGACCACCTGATGCGCAAGCGTCGTCCGGGTGTCGAACATCGTCAACACCAGCCCGCGCAGGCGCAAATCGGAGTTCAGGCCGCGCTGCACAAGGGAAATCGTGCGCACCAATTGTGACAGCCCCTCCAACGCCAGATATTCGCACTGCACCGGGACGACCACCGCGTGCGCCGCGCTGAGCGTGTTCACGGTGAGGATGCCCAAGCTGGGCGGCGAATCTAATAGCAGATAGTCGTAGGCATCTAAGGGCGCCAAAGTCTGCTTGAGTCGATTGGCGCGCTCGCGCGGATCGGCGATGCGATTGAGTTCGACGGTAGCGCCGGCCAGTTCCGGCGTGCTAGGGAGAATATCCAGTCCCTCCCAGGCCGTCGCGTGGATCGCGGCCGAGGGCGGGAGTTCATCCGTCAGCACATCGTAGATAGAAGGGGAGATTTGCCGGGAATTGAGACCCAAGCTGGTCGTTGCATTGCTCTGGGGATCGACATCCACCACCAGCACGCGATAGTTCCAATCGGCCATCACGGCGCCAAGGTTGACGACGGTGGTCGTCTTGCCCACCCCACCTTTTTGATTGGCAAAAGCATAAATTCGAGACATCTTCATCGCCTCATCATTTTCTTATCGCTCTATCGTATTTCAGAACAAGCCGCGATGACTGAAGGGCTGGGCGCCGAGGTCAGCCCCTCGCGCCGAACGGAATCCGCCGCGATGCACGCCGCGAAGGCCACGGCCTCCTGAGAAAGCATCTCGCGCGTCAGCGCCACGAAAAACGCGGCGGCGAAAATATCGCCGGCCCCGGTGGCATTGATCTCCTCCGCCGAAGGCAGGGAAGGTCTGCGCCACGCCCTCGAGAAAGAGGGTGCCGCCCAACCAGCCGCGCGTGACCACCAAGATGGCGGTTTGACGGGCATAAGCTTGAATGACCTCCCAGTCGCCACCGACATCCTCCAAGCTCAACACGACGGCGGAGGCCAAGGGCAGCAGGCGCTCGGCGGTCGCCCAGCGCTGCGAACGCACCCGCCCTTCGCTGTCGCGCGTGCGCATCCACCCTTGGGGCGTCAAGCCGACAAAGGCCCGGCCCGCGAAGTGCTCGACTAACGCGGGATTACACTCGTCCATAATCGGCCCAATGTGGACCAAGGGGACGTCCTGCCACGCGGCGGGGAGATCCGCCACGCCGAGGGGGTGCGCAAGCGCGTAAGCAAATTGGGATCGGTCCCCCTCCTCGGTGTAGACGTTCTCGAAGGCCGTGGTCTGAGGGGCAGGATGACGGATCATCGTCGCGCACGCTTCCAACGGCGAGAGATCAACCTCCGGGCCGGCGCTGGTCACGATCCCCACCGAGCGCCCCAGCGCGGCGGCAGTGCGCCCCGCGTAGGAGACCGTGCCTCCAAGACGCATCCCCCCATCTGGCTGTAGATCGTGGGTCACGTGCCCCACAAGCAGATAATCTACAGGTGGACAGGGGGATGGCATGAATCGATGATTATACGGCTGTCTAGTCGGGAATGATCGTCACGGCGCGGTGACGACCTGAGCCAACGCTCTTCGTCTCGACGCGGTCGTCTTCGCGCAATGTCATGTGGATGATACGCCGCTCGCTGGCGGGCATGTGGCGCAATCGAATGGTCCGTTGCTTCTGAACGGCCTCATTGGCCTTGCGTTCGGCCAAGGAGCGCAAGCTGCGATGGCGGCGCTCACGATAGCCGTCCGCATCCACCACAAGGTAATATTGGCCATCGATCTTGTGGTGCACCAGAGCACGCATCACGTACTGGACGGAGCTGAGCGTCCGCGCGCGTCGCCCAACTAAGGGGCTGGCATCCGGGCCGCTCAAGGAGATCCACAACGTAGGACGATCTTCCTCGCGCCACTCCGTGTCAACCTCCACGTCGAGATCAGCGAAGACGTGCTCCGCCACCTCTAACGCGACGGCTTCCACGGCGTCCCGATCAACGCCGCCCCTCTTCTCATGTATCTCATGCGTCGCCGGCTTCTTTTTTGACTTGGCTGGCGCCTTTTCCGTCTGCTTCAGCGGGGGCTTCTTTTCTTCTGACGCTTGAGCCTTCGGTTGCTTACGTTTCTCCACCTGCACTTTCTCCGGAGCCTTCTCTCGCTTGGGTCTGGACGCGGGGGCAGGCTTCTTCTCAGGCGCCGGGGAGGGCGCTTGGGGTTCTTCCTCTTCTCCCACAGCCTCCTCCTGCGCCTTCAGCGATGCGAGATCCACCCTCGGTTCGATGGTCACATCGCGGCGCGTCAATCGGACTTTGGCCTCGTGGGAGCCTAATCCCAAGAAGCCCTTGCTGCCTTCCTCCAAGACCTCAATATCGACCTGGTCGCGGGTGGCGCGCAGGCGCGTTAATCCTAATAAAATCGCCTCTTCAACAGAGGGCGCTGTGATTTCTACAGAGTCATCAGGGTTCATAACGACCTCCTACTACCCTCTAAATACAAGCTAATCGTATTCACACTTAAGATCAATCATGCGGCGCTGCTGGTCTCCTCTTCCTCATGAAGATAGTGACGACGGAAGAGGAAGTATTGCAGAATTCCCACCAAGTTGGAGATCAAGAAATAGACCGCCAAGCCAGAGGCATAGGTCGCAGCGAAGAAACCCGTCATCAAGGGCAACATCAACTTCATCTGCTTGTTCATCGCCTCAGTTTGGGCATCGGTCGCCGGCGGGGCGATCAGACCTTGATAGTACCACGCGGTCGCGACGACCAAGAGGGGCAAGACGTAATAAGGATCCGGCAGCGCCAAATCCAGCCAGAGGAACTGACTCTTGAGCGGGATCAAAGTGCTGAGGCTGGGAATCCAGGTGTAGATGTCCTCGGATAGGGCCAGCAGGCGCAACGGCGTAGCCGCCAAGGCACGAATAATCGCCTGATACAGCCCAATCATCAACGGAAGTTGGATAAAGATCGACAAACACCCACCCATCGGATTGAGGCCCTCTTTCTGATACAGTTCCATTTGGGCCTGCGCCAACTTCTCACGGTCGTCTTTGTATTTCTCTTGCAACTTATCCAGTTTGGGTTTCAGTTCTTTTTGCTTGCTCGCGGTTTTCTGCTGCCGTACCATCAAAGGCGAGAGGGCTAAACGGATGATCAGAGTGACCAGCGCTACCGCGACGATCGTCTCGCGCCCCAAGAATTTATAGAACACGAGTAATAGGTTAATAATAGGTTGTACAATCAAAGAATCCCACACGATACATGCCCCCCTACATAGTTACGTTCGATGTTACGTTCAATTTATGCCGTCGAAGGGCAAACGAAGCAGTACCGAGGACTGGCAATGCATGAGATTTCACGCCAAGCGATGTAGCGCACACATCAACCCCAGCTTCGTTTGCCTTGAACTTGGCTAAGGACACTCTGGAGCAACGAGAGTGATTTTTCCCCTGTCGTTCTGCTTCGAAAACCCGTCGAATCTACAATACCGAGGCTACTCTGCCGCCGGATAGGACCAGATCAAGCTACCATCTTCGAGATCGAAGGCGCGAATCCGATCCTGGATATGGATGGGCATGGTGTAAAGACGCTCACCGTCCGTCACCAGATCGCCGGGCAGCTGCCCAGGATTTTCCAACGCCGATCCCCACTTCAACAAGGCGCCGTCCTCCACATCGATGGCGTGAATCTCGCCGCGCTCATACGCGGCGACGAAGAGCAAGTCCCCGTCCGCGTTCAGCGCCGGCTGCGAGCTGACCATCTCGCCCTCACCGATGATGACCGGCTCATCCCAGAGCATCGTCTCGCTCTCGGTGTCCATCACATAGACTTGGCCCCCCACGTTGGCGAAGTAGAGCCGCGTGCCCTCGACTAAGGGCGTCGCCCATAACCAATCACCGTAGCTTTCTTGCCAGAGAATCTCGCCACTCGTCGGATTGATCTTGGAGAGCCGATTGGTGAAATCGCCAACCCACAGCGCCTCATCGACCACTACAGGGGTGGCAGCAACCGCGCCGTCCAACTCACGTTCCCACGCCAATTCACCGCTTTGCAGATCCACGGCGTACAGGTTGTGATCCAAGGAGGCCACATAGACGGTGTTCTCAATGGCGACAGGGCGCGCCCAGACGCGATCCTCGGTCTGAAGCGACCATTGCTCCGCGCCATCCTCGACGCTCAAGGCATACACTTTGCCATCCCCGTTGCCAATGATGTACCTATCATCCGCCAATGTCCCGTTGCCGACGTACTGTCCGCCCGCGCCCTCGAACCTCCAAGCTTCCTTGGGCGCTTCTGATGCCTCGGCATCTAACGCCAGGCCATAGACTCTCTGATCCTTAAAGCCGGCCACGATCAACAGCCCGTTCGGGTACTGCTCAGACGGCTCAACCATCACCGGTTGGGTGTAGAACGGCCCCATCTCCTCATCCGTATCCTCTGGGGGATAGGACCACAACAGATCTCCGGTCTCAGCTTCCAACGCGACGATGGTCTCCAGATTCGCCGCGTAGACTACGCCCTCGTGAACCATTAAATTGGGCCAGCTCTCGTGGCGCACGCCGCGTCGGGCGCAGCCTGACATCGCCACGACGGCCAGCAAGAGAAGGCCAATGCTCCACAAGGCCTTCTTCTGCCATCTCTGATGTCTCATGCTCTTATCTTCCTCCTGTAACCTCACATAACCTCACGGAACGGGATCGTGTCCTCCGGGATTGAAGGGGTGACATCGCAAAATACGCCGCACGCCTAGCCAACCGCCCTTCATCACGCCGTAGCGCTCGATAGCCTCACAGGTGTATTGGGAACACGAAGGCGTGAAACGACACGCGGGTGGAAAATGAGGCGAAATTCTACGCCGATAGAAACGCAGGACGGCCAACAACAGAGATTTCACCTTCACATCTCCTAAGTCTTAACCGGCTCAAGTTCAGATTGGAGGAGCGCCGCCCGCGTTAAGAGATCGCGCAACGCCGCTTCGACCTCTTGCTCCTTCGCCTGAGGCAACGATGACCGTGCCACGAGGACGAGGTCCCAGCCCGGTTGGATGTTCGGATAGCAGTGACGTGTCGCCTCGCGCAACAACCGTCGCGCACGATTGCGCGCGACGGCATTTCCCACCTTCCGACTGGCCGTGAATCCTACGCGAGTGCGCCCCACATTGTTGGGGAGCGCCCATAGAATAAACAGAGGATGCGCCCACGACCGCCCTGCAGCCCAAACCTGCCGGAATTGCTGAGGACGACGTAAGCGCATCTCTTTGCGCCAGTAATGACGCTCCAAATGCGACCCTACGAACGGCGGCGTGGCCCCTTGGACCACTCCTTCCAATTCATCTTACGCTTGGCCCCACCCAAACTCACGGAAACGAGCTTGTGGCGGCCCTTCGCGCGGCGGCGCTTCAAAACCTTGCGCCCGCCCTTTGTCTTGGAACGAGCACGGAAGCCATGTTTGCGCATTCGCTTACGCTTTTTGGGTTGATAAGTTCGTTTTGGCATTTTAAACTCTCCTCTTTGTACTCACGGATATCATCCTCAAGGATCTTATACAGTCAAAAACCGCGCGGTCACCCGCAGCGGATTCTCACATCTCTACCTCAAGGACAGAGGTATTATAACCGTAAGGAAGTGTTTCGTCAAATGCACCTGACGCGCCAGAGCCGCCACCATCAAGGCCCTCCACGCCCTGATGATAGCGCAATGGCAGGAATTCAACGGGTCAGGCCCTGACGCGCCAGAGCCGCTCATCCGGATCAGGCATTGACTTCCCAACCCCTTATGCGTATACTTAAAGCAAGTCGGAACAACCTCTGCAATCCCTCTATCTCTTGCGAGGGAATTTCTACATCAGCAGGGATAGGTCGGAATGACATTCCGACCCGGCGGATGACCAATCCGCTCCCTATCTTACAATTGGCCATAGTGCTCGTTATGGCCGTCATCCATCAAGAACTGTCAAGAAAAGTCAAGAAAAGGAGACTTCAAGATGGCATTCCGCATGCGTTGGCCCACAGAATATGGAAAAATCACGCAAGAATTTGGGGCGCGACCTGAGTTCTACCAAAAGTTCGGCCTGCCGGGGCACGAGGGAGTCGATTTTATGGCGCCGGAGGGGAGCGAACTCTACGCTGTCGCCGATGGCTTCGTCAGTGATGTGCGTCTAGACGGCAACTCCGATCCCAATGGCAAGCCCTACGGGAATCAGGTCCGCATCCAGCACGAGGGCGGCTTCACGAGCATCTATGCCCACCTATCCG
>JAAAOZ010000409.1 GCA_009908585.1 Chloroflexota bacterium | reverse complement strand
ATCGCTCTGGCACGAGCTGGTGAGCTTCGTCTTCGTGCGCCCGCAGCGCTACACCTACCAATTTATGGAGGCGGCGTCGCACTTCACGCTCACGTTCTTTGATGAGGAGCATCGCGATGTGCTGAACTACTGCGGCACGCACTCCGGTCGGAACGTGGACAAGATCGCGCAGACGGGGCTGACGCCCGTGACCGGGGAGACGGGCGCGATTTACTTCGCGGAGGCGCGCCTGGTGCTGGAATGCAAGAAGCTCTATGCCCAGGATTTGACCGCCGATAGCTTTGTGGAAGTGGCTGTGCGGGAGGAGATCTATCCCACGGGCGACTTTCATCGCGTCTACGTGGGGCAAATTGTGCACTGCCTACAACGGGCGTGATACATCGACGCTCCCTCAATGAATACAAAACAGGCCCTCACTTTGAGGGCCTGTTGCTTTTGAAGAAATGTTGGCGGCCTAAAATTCCACTTTCGCGTCGGACGGGCCGACGATGGGCAGACTAAACGCGAAGGTACTGCCCTTCCCTACCTCACTTTCGACCCAGATGTCGCCGCCATGCGCCCGCGCCGCCATCTTGCAGAGCGTCAGCCCTAGGCCAGTGCCCTGACGCGGCCCATCCTGCTTGACCTGCCCAAATTTCTCGAAGATGTGATCGCGATATTTCGGCGGGATGCCCGGCCCCGTGTCGATGACGCTGATGACCACTTCCTCGCCCTCCCGCTCCACCTTGGACGTGATGGCGCCGCCCTCCGGCGTGTATTTGAAGGCGTTAGTCAACAAGTTGGAGATCACGCGCGAGATAAGCTGAGGATCACAATTGATGACTGTCTCGGTGGAGCACGCGGTGATCTCTAAGTTTTGGCCCTCCAATTCCGCTGCCGCACGCATCGCTTCGGTGTTCTGAGCGACGAGCTTACAGATGTTGACCGGCTCCAGGTGCAACTCGAACTTCCCCGCTTCCATCTTGTTAATGTCGAGCAACTCGCCGACCAGCCCGAGGAGCATCTTGCCGCTGTGTTGCGCGTTCTTCAGTAAGTTCCTTTGATCCCCGTTCATCTTATCACCCAATGTCATTAACAGCAAATCCAGCGACCCGGTCACGGCGGTGATGGGGTTGCGCAGATCGTGGATGATCATGTGGGTGAGGCTATTCTGCATTCGCTCTGATTCGATCAGCTCCGCGTTGGTCTCCTTGAGCCGCTCGGCCAAGACGCCGGCCAACTGCGAGGTGATCAGCGTGGGGATGGCGACGGCCAGCCAGTTGATGATCAGCAGCGCCCCGCGCGTCTGCGGCTCGAAGGTGATATCCCAAATCAGAACCATCTTGATCACGCCTAAATATTCCAACAGCAGCATCAGCGCGTAGCTGACCACACTGACGAAGGCGATGATCGTTGCGCCCTGGCGTCCCAACAGGAACGAGGCGGCCACGACGACCAGCAGATAAAGCGCGGGCATGGGCGTGAGCGGCCCACCGGTATAATGAATCGTCATCGTAATAATGATAGCGTAGGCGGTCAGCGAGGTCCACGAGATCGCCTTGATGGGCCACCCCCTCTGCAGACCATAGATGCCGAGGACCGACACAATCGCGGAGCAGAGCGCCAGCAACGTGGTCTCCATTGGTGGAATTTGGAGGGAGATGACCAAAGGACTGGTCGCCAGGATCATCACGCTCAGGCCGATGGTGATGATCCCCGCGTACAGGAGCGTGTTGCGGAGGTCGCGCGCCTCTTCGGAGTCGATGGTCTGTTCAGCGTTTGAATTGAGGGTGCTTGAGTTCATAAATCCTAACCTCATCTCGTAACGTTGGGGCCTAACCCGTCAAATTCGTGTACAAAGAGCAAAAATTGGGTGGATAGGATGCCTTTTGATGTTAGCTCCTCCACGTTAGGTTGGATTCAGTTTAGATGATTTTGCCGAGTTGTCAAACCGAGCGTTTGAGTGGGGTTTGTAATAGTTTGAGGACATTTTTACATCCTTTGAAAGTGTCTCCTATACCATTATATTGTTAATCCCGTGATAATTGGATTTCTATAGCGTGAAAGCTCTCTTCTGCCGGCTTCAAATTGATCGTTCCCCCTACCGATGATATACTTGAGGATGTTTGGCCTATTCATTATCGGGCAATCAGAGCGATTCCGAATGTCTTCAGGGAGGATAAAAAATATGCACATCAGTCGACATTATTCAGATCATCACATAAAACACGTTTGTGATACTTTCGAAATTAAACTTGCTGTATATGAAGACCAAATACGTGGATGGTTTCATGATCAAGCTCGAATTCTCCAAAGAGTATCAGCTAATGCGGGATTTGTCATCCTGCTTGTTGTAGTGAGCTATATCGAGCATTACGCAATTTACTCAAAAGGAAAGGACAGTAAAGGGCAATCGAAGGTGTTTTTTCGCGAAGCATTCAAGGACATATTTGAGGTGGAATTGTCAGGGATGATTGATCATGAAGCAGGGCCTAAGATTATTAATGATGCAGTCGATGAACTTTATCATCAAGTAAGATGTGGATTATTTCATACAGGGATAACTCGTGGAAAGGTATTTCTCTCAAAAAATGACATAGCTGTATGTATGAGAGTAGACGCAAATACCAAAGAGGTAGTGAGCATTGGTTTAAATCCCAGCAAAATGATGGACAGAATCGAGGATCATTTTTCTGATTATGTTATACGTTTACGTGACCCCAGTCAAGAAGAACTGAGAAAAAATTTTGAAAAGGCGTGGAGCATCGCAGGATAAAAGCCATTAATCATCCTGTGATGACTATTTAGGGAATTAAGGAGACCTATGGCAAAGTCCATTCACGTGCTGGGCATATCCGGCAGCTTGCGCGAGGGATCGTACAACACCCGATTGCTGCACGCGGCGGAGCGGCTGATGCCGGAGGCAATGACCCTGGAGATCTTCGATCTCGCGCCGATCCCGCTCTACAACGACGATGTCCGCCGCGAGGGATACCCTCCGCCGGCGCAGGCATTCCGCGAACGCATCGCAGCGGCGGATGCGCTGCTGATCGCGACGCCAGAGTACAACGGCTCGTACACCGGCGTGCTGAAGAACGCGCTCGATTGGGCCTCACGCCGCCCCGATCCGCCGCTCAGCGGCAAACCGGCGGCGATGATGGGCGCCTCGACGGGGAGCTTCGGCACGGCGAAGGCCCAGCTTCACCTGCGCGGCGTCTGCTCCTCGCTCAATATGCACGTGGTCAATCGCCCCGGCGTGCTGGTGATGCGCGCGCAAGACAAGTTCAATCCTGAGGGACGCTTGACGGACGAGACGGCGCGTCATTTCCTGGCGGAATTGATGGCGGCCTTGGCCGCGTGGGTGCGCCGTCTTCGTGCGTAGGTTGGTCGTTCTCCCAGGCTGTGATAATATGAATACAGGAATAATGAGGGAGATGAAAGGAATTGCCATGGATCGTTGGAATGCTTTTGTAATCTTACCCAACGTAAGATCGAGTACACTAAGGTAGTGGCAGAAACCAAAATCTCCCCCGCCTGATGCTTTTTCCTTGGAAAACTCCCCGCTTTTGGGAGACTTATTTTCTTGGAACGGCCTTATCGAACTATAGAGAATTGGACCGAGACTATGATAAACCACCCAACCACTATCTTGTTGATCGAAGATGACGCCGATGTCGTAGCGCAGATCCGCACGGCTGTCGAGGCGCTGGACGTTCTCGTCTCCGAGGTGGTCAATTCGCCGGACGAGGCTATCCAACTCTACGACATGTTGGTGCCGGACGTCGTCGTACTCAGCGCGCGCTTTGCCGACTCCCCCGATTTCGATGCGCTGAGATCGAGACTCCAGCAGGCGGGACAGATCCCCCTGATCTATCGCTTAGATTCGGCGGAGGCCGCCGCGCCCGATGGCGCCCTCTTGGCGCTGACGCCGCCCTTCACCCCGGAGGCTGTGCGGCGCATCGTCGGGTTGGCGCTGCGGCAACGATCGGAGGCCATGCTCCAGCAGCGCAATCGCGAGCTGGCCCTTTTGCACGATGCCACGCGCAAATTCACCGCCTCGCTGGATGTGGACGAGCTGTTGGTCGATTTGATGGGCGAGGTGCGCCAGATGTTTGAGGCGGACGCGATGTCTGTCTGGTTGCTGGATCGGCAGACCGAGGAGTTGGTCTGCCGCATATCCCATGGGCCGAGCGCTGATCTCGTCGAGGGTTGGCGGCTCGAACCCAAGGCCGGGATCGCCGGCTGGGTGGCTCATCATGGGCAGAGCCTGGTGGTGCAGGATACCCGCCAGATGGAGCAGCATATCAAGGCGGTGGATCGCGAGACCGGCGTCGAGATGCGTTCCATCCTCTGTGTGCCGATGTGGCGTCAACAGCAGGTCAACGGCGTGATTCAGATCCTGGATTCGCGACCTGGCCGGTTTAGCTACGAGGATCTGGCGATGGTCGAGGCGCTGGCTTCTGCTGCCGCCGTCGCCATCGAAAACGCCAGCCTCTACGAGGAAACCGAGCATCTGTTGGAGATGACGCAGGAAGCCCTCTCCGAGATGGAGACGCTCTACCGAGTCGCCAATATGTTCCAGTCCGTCGATGATCTGCCGCAGTTGCTGGATACCTTAGCCGAGATCATTGACGATGTTTTGACGGCGGATCGCGTCGCTGTCATCACGTGTGATATGGCAGCCCGCGAGATCACGCACATCGCCAAGGCCGGGCCGAGCGCGGAACGCCTGGTGGACATCGACTTTGATGAAGTATGGGAGGGATTGAGCGGGTGGGTGTTGCGCGAGCGCCGCCCGACGATCTCACCTAAGGGGCAGCTCGATCCGCGCGAGTCCCCGGCGGTGCAAAAACGTCGAGCGGAGACCGAGTGCGGCTCTATCATGCTCGTGCCGATCCAAACATCCTCCACGATCTGGGGCACGATCACGGCCATCAACCGCCCCCATCAGCCGGATTTTACCGCCCGCGAGCTGGATCTGGTCGAAATCATCGCCAACCACGCGGCAAACGTCATCCAGAGCGTCCAGTTGCTGATCTCCCTGCGACAGAGCGAGGAACGCTTCCGCTCGTTGATCGAATCGATGGATGACATCGTCTTCACCTTGGATCGCGAACAGCGTCACACAGGCGTCTATGGGCGCTGGATGGAAAAATATGGGCTGGACCCGGAGGTCTTTTTAGGCAAGACCTCACGGGAAGCGCTGGGCGAGGCGGCGCAAGTTCACGAGACGGCCAATCGGCGCGCGCTGGCCGGGGAACACGTCGTCTACGAATGGTCGATGCAGCACGGGCCAACGCTCGTCCACATCCAGACCTCGCTTTCGCCGATGTACAATGCGGCGGGCGAGATCATCGGCATCGTGGGGGTGGGCCGCGATATTACACAACTCCGAAAGATGGAGGAGATGCAGGCGCGCATGGCGGCCATCGTGGCCTCCTCCGATGATGCAATTATCAGCAAGACGTTGGATGGCATCATCACAAGTTGGAACGCCGGCGCGACGCGGGTCTATGGCTACAGCCCTAAGGAAGCGATTGGTCAATCGATTGTTGATCTGATTGCCCCCCATCGCCCGGATGAGATCGCTCAAATCATGGCAAAAATTCGGCGTGGCGAGCCTATTGATCACTTTGAGACC
This sequence comes from Chloroflexota bacterium, assembly GCA_009908585.1. GTDB lineage: Bacteria > Chloroflexota > Anaerolineae > B4-G1 > SLSP01 > JAAAOZ01. The sequence continues at coordinate 3,504 of JAAAOZ010000409.1, read as the reverse complement.
ACGCGCATCCGCAAAGATGGCAACAAAATTGATGTCTCATTGACCGTCTCCCCGGTTCGAGATCAGGCTGACGATCTCATCGGCGCCTCGGCGATTGCCCGGGACATCACAGCCGAAAAACGCGCTGAACAGCAGTTGCGAGAATCCCAGAAATTGCTCTCCAAGGTCTTCGATAGTATGCTGGACGCCATCTTCATCCTCAATCTTCAAGCCGAGATCATCGATTGTAACCCTGCAGCCTCGGAGATGTTTGGCTATCCTTGCCAGGAGTTGATGGGGAAGACCACGGCCTTATTGCACGTGGATGAGGCATCTTTGGCGACCTTCCGCGCGCATCTCTATCCCGCGATTGAGGAGCATGGCTATCTCCTCTTGTCCGATTTCCAGATGCGACGCCGTGATGGGACGATTTTTCCCACTGAGCACAGCGTCGCGCCGCTGATGGAGGACGGCGAGCGTACGGGATGGGTCAGTGTAGTGCGCGACATCACCACGCGCAAACAAGCCGAGGAGGATTTGCAGCAGAGAACAGAGGAGTTGGCGATGTTGTTGGCCGTGGGGCAGACCATCGCCTCCGAGTTGGAGCCTGAACGGTTACACGAGGTGATCGTGGATCAGATGATGGCGGCGGCCCACGCGCCGAACGGGATGCTCTATCGTTTGGATGCTGAGGCTGAGACCTTGCGCCCCATGTTGGAGCGCTGTGTCTTGGAAGAGATGTGTTCGCATCTGGGCGGCGCCTCGCGCGCATTGAACGACTGGCCGATGCTGCGCGCCGTGATCGAGCAATGCCAGCCGATCATCCTGCACCGCGATGCGCCCGACGTGGATGCAGCGGGGCGCGCCTATTTGAAGGCGGCCAAGGCGGCGTCGCTGTTGTTAGTTCCACTATGCGTTGGAAAGCAGTCCTTGGGCATAATGCAATTGCGCGAGCCAGACGAGGTGCGCGACTTCACCGCCGCCGAGATTCGCCTCTGTCAGGGCGTGGCCGATCAGGCCGCTGTGGCGTGGCATCAGGCGCAGCTCTACGAGGTGGTGCGCCAGCAAGGCGAGCAATTGCGCACGCTCACCGCCCGCCTCATCGAGGCGGATGAATCGGAGCGGCAGTGGCTGGCGCAGGCGCTGCACGATCAGATGGGCCAGGAGTTATCCGCGCTGGGGATTCAACTCCAGATTACCCAGATGCTCCTGAAACAAGAGAAATCGGAGGCCGCGCAAGAGCGCGTGGAAGAGGCCGTGGCGGTGACCAAGCGCGTCTCCAAGCAGGTGCGTGAGCTAATGGAAGATCTCCGCGCGCCCGTGCTGGAGGATTACGGCCTGCTGACCGCGCTTCAGTGGTACGCCTCACTCTTCTCCGCCCGCCACGAGATCTCCATCAAGGTGCAGGGCGAGGAACCACAGCCTGGGCTAATCCTATCCGCCGAAAACGCGCTCTTCCGTATCGTGCAGGAGGCGCTGAACAGCTTGGTCGCGCAATCGTCGCTCAGCGAGGTGCGCATTCGCCTGACGAGCGAGCCGCAGTGGGTGCGCATCACCCTCTGGGGCGATACCGAGCACGTCGATCTCAACTTGATGGAGGCGGCCATCTATCACCCCGGTGATCGTTTGGTCTCGATTCAAGAGCGGGCGGAGGTCATCGGCGGGGCGTGTCGCGTCGAGGCGGCGCCGGAGGGCGGCACTTTGGTGATTGTGGAAGTGCAACGATGATGAACAAAACCAAGTTGTTCTTGGCTGATGATCATCCCATCGTCCGCGATGGTCTGCGCTTTTTGCTGAACGCTCAGCCGGATATGGAGGTCGTCGGGGAGGCCGCCGACGGTCAGGAGACGCTGCAAGCAATTCGGAACGTCAGGCCCGATATCGTGATCTTGGACATCGCGATGCCAGTGCTCAATGGCATCGCGGTGGCGGAGCAGATCCAGGAGCTATATCCAGAGGTGCAGGTGATCATCCTCTCGATGCACGCCACGACGGAGCACATCTTCCGCGCACTGCGGGCCGGCGCCGAGGGCTACCTGGTCAAGGAGACCGCCGGTGAGGAGGTCTTGGACGCCATCCACACCGTGCAAGCCGGCGGGCGCTATTTGAGCCACGAAATATCCAACAAGGTGATCGAGGATTACATCCTCCAGCGCGAGAGCGTCGCGGAGGCCAGCCCGCTGGATCGCTTGAGCGCCCGCGAGCGCGAGGTGTTGCAGCTCGTGGCGGAAGGCAGATCGAGCGCCGAGATCGCGGACATTCTCTCGCTCTCCCCCAAAACCGTCGATACTTACCGCAGCCGGATGATGCAGAAGTTACACATTGACGATCTGCCTTCCTTGGTCAAATTTGCCATCCAGCACGGCGTGATCTCGTTGTCGTAGATCGGGATGCCATCCCGATCTACTAAAAATTCTCACCAACCTGATGTTTTTCCCTCTGAAAACTCCCCGTTTTTGGGAGACTTATTTTCTTGGAACGGCCTTACCGGTTTATCGCCAGTGGGAAAAGGAATTCTTGTCAGAAATACGAGAGCGAGGCCTTTATGGTTGATGTGATCCCTAGCTTTGACGATGTCCGTCAGGCCGCGCGGCGGATTGCGCCCTACGTGCATCGCACCCCCATCTTCACCAGTCGGAGCTTGGACGAACTGACGGGCGCGACGCTCTACTTCAAAGCCGAGAACCTCCAAAAAGTCGGGGCGTTCAAGGCGCGCGGCGCGTGCAATGCCGTCTTCGCCCTCTCCGAGGCGGAGGCCGCGCGCGGCGTCGCCACGCACTCCTCCGGCAACCACGCCCAGGCGGTCGCCTACGCCGCCGGCCTGCGCCACATCCCCGCCACCGTGGTGATGCCCGAATCGGCGCCGCCGGTGAAGGTGGCCGCCGTGCGCGACTACGGCGCAGAGATCGTCTGGGCCGGATCGCGGCCCTTGGATCGCGAGCGCAAGCTGGAGGCGGTGTTGGCGGAGACCGGCGCGCACTTCATCCATCCCTCCAATGACCCGCACGTCATCGCGGGGCAGGGGACGGCGGCGCTGGAGTTGGTGACGGAGATCCCCGATCTAGCCATTGTGATGGCGCCCGTGGGCGGCGGGGGGCTGCTGGCCGGGACGGCGCTGGCTGCTGTGGGCCGGGCGCCCGCCGCGCGCGTGATCGGGGCGGAGCCGGCAGCGGTGGACGATGCTGCGCGGTCTCTGCAAGAGGGTCGCATCCACCCGCCCACCGGCGCCCCGACGGTCGCCGATGGCCTCTGCACCTTCTTGGGCGACGTGAACTTCCCCATCATCCAAGAGAACGTCAGCGACATCGTCACCGTGGGCGAGGAGGCCATCGTGGAGGCGATGCGCCTCATCTGGGAGCGGATGAAGCTCCTCATCGAGCCATCCTCGGCGGCGCCCGTCGCCGCGCTCTTCGAGCATCCTGATCTGGGCCGAGGGCAGCGCGTGGGCATCATTATCTCCGGCGGCAACGTCGATGTGACGCATCTGCCGTGGGGGTGAGAATGGGGGCTGGCCCGCGTCTCTTC
>JAAAOZ010000092.1 GCA_009908585.1 Chloroflexota bacterium | reverse complement strand
GGTCGGCTCGCCCCAGTCGGTGGGCACGCCGGCCTCCTCCAACCACGCCGCGCGGTCGAAGGGAACTTTGGCTAACTCCGCGCGTTCCTCCTCGCCCAACGCGCGCACCTGATCGTAGAAACCGGGCACCGTGATGTGCCCCTCCGCATCCTGCATCTGGCTGATCATCCGGCAGAGCGCGTTGATGGGATTTTCGACCGCCCCGCCGTAGATGCCAGAGTGGAGATCGTAGGATGGCCCCGTGATCTTCACCTCGATGTAGGCGAGGCCGCGCAGCGCGTAGACGATGGACGGCGTCTCCTTGCCCAAGATGTGCGTGTCGGAGATGACGGCGATGTCGGCGGCCAGCAGGTCGCGATGGGCCTCCATAAAGGGCGCGAGGCTTATGCTGCCGATCTCTTCCTCGCCCTCAAAGAGGCATTTGAGGTTGACGGGAGGCAGGCCTGCTGTCTCCTTGAAGGCCTCGGCGGCCTTGACGTGAGCCAACAACTGCCCTTTGTCGTCCGAGGCGCCGCGCGCGAAGATGTCGTCGTCGATGATGGTGGGATCGAAGGGCGGGGTATCCCACAGGTCGAGCGGATCGGGCGGCTGCACGTCGTAATGGCCGTAGATGAGGACGGTGGGCGCGTCCGGGCCGGCGGCCATCCACTCGGCGGTGACGACGGGGTGGCGCGGCGTATCCATCACCTTGGCGGTGGGGAAGCCGGCGGCCAGCAATTGATCTCGCAGCCAAGTGGCCGCCTCCTCGATGTGCTCCTTGTGCTCCGGCTGCGTGCTGATGCTGGGAATGCTCAGGAACTCCTTGAGTTCCGCGACGAACTTTTCGCGTTCTTCACGCGCATAGGTGATTGGTTTCATTGTCTATACCTCCGATTGAGTAAGATTTGTGGATAGGGTGTGCTTCCGGGGGAAGTTTTCAAATCACATAACGAGTTTGCGCAGATACCAACGTCCCGATGCCACTTCTTGCACCTCCTGCGCCAACTCCCCCGCCGTTGCGTAGCGATCCTCCGGCGCTTTGGCCATCGCCTTACGGATGATCTCGCCCCAGGCCGATTGGAGATCTGGACGGATTTTAGTGAGATCAGGGGCCGGTTTCTCGACATGGGCTTGCACGCGGAGCGTGGTTGTCTCACCGGGGAAGGCCACTTCATCCGCCAGCACGCGATAGAGCAGCGCGCCCAATCCGTAGATGTCGGCGCGCCCGTCCACCTCCTCGCCTCGGACTTGCTCTGGGCTCATATACTCCGGCGTGCCGACGAGCCAACCTTCGTCACCGGCGCCGGTCCGCGCCAACAGCTTGGCAAGCCCAAAATCCGAGAGATAGGCTTTCTCGTCGTTATCGAAGAGGACGTTCGAGGGTTTGACATCGCGATGAATGATGTCGCTGGCGTGCGCCGCGTCCAATCCTTCTGCCACGCGACCGATGATGGCCGCTATCGTTGATAGGGGCATCGAAGTGTCTCGCAGTTGATCCTCCAGCGATCCGCCGGCCATATAGCGCATCACGATGTAGGGTTGCACCCCGTGCCAGCCGAAATCGAAGACCGGCACGATGCACTCGTGCTCCAGCGCGGCGATGACCTCCGCTTCACGCTGGAAATATTCCCGAAACAGCTCATCGGTCGTCCATTGATAGGCCAACACTTTGATGGCGACCTGACGCCTGACGTAGGGATCGTGAGCCGCGTACACTACAGCCATCCCGCCTTCTCCCAACTGCTCTTCGACTTCGTATCGACCGATGGTTGGCATAGCCATGTCCTTTTTGCGCTTTTAGGTAGTTCCAGTATCGGAAAACCTGATCTGGTTTGCAGGGTTTTGGGGTATGCTCTCAGTATAGTCCAAGTGAGGGAAAAACAAAGTGGAAAAATTGACCAGTGGAACGAACGATGCTATCATAAGGTTGAAATCGGAGTTTTCTTCCTTGGCAATATTCTAAAGTTGTTATAAATTTTCAGATTATGGTATAATAAATTCTATGAAGCCACAAGAGATTGTCGAAAAGCTAAAGCAAGTCCCATTGTTTGAGGATCTCGCCGATGAGCGGGGAGAGCTAGAGCTTTACCGGCTGGCGAAGCTGGTTCAGGTGCAGGCGTATAATCGCGGGGAATGGCTATTCCAGCAGGGGGAGCTTTCCGATCGCCTCTACTTCATCTTAGAGGGACGAGTGCGATTGACGCACATCGATCAGGAGGGCCGGACGCACCAGGTGGGCGATTTGACCGCTGGTGATTCGATGGGCGAGACCGGGCTGTTGGTCGGCGAGTTTCACGATGTCACCGCTGTGGCCATGCGCGAGACCCGCGTGCTTTTCCTGCGCCACGAGGACTTCGAGGACGTCGCTTCGGAGCGGAGTTATCTCCGCCGTCACCTGAGCGTCCGCCCCGAAATTGAGCAGCGTCAGGAACTGCCGGACTTCGACTGGCTGCGTGATGACGAGTGGGTCATCTTCGCCGTGCGCCGGCACTGGTCTCGGCTGCTTCGTCAGACGTTGCCGCCTTTTCTCCTCTTGCTCCTGTTGTTGCCCGTCTTCTACGCGCTGGCGACCGCCTCCGGCGTGATTTTGACCATCGGTGCGGTGGTGATGGCCATCCCAATTTTGGCCTTGTTCCTATTGATTACGTGGGAGTATTTGAACTGGCGGGATGATTTCTTCGTCCTGACCACGCAGCGCGTAGCGCACATTGAGCGGGTGTGGCCCTTCTCGGAAAATTTTGAGGAGACTTTTCTCAACAACATCGAAGATATCTACGAAGTGCGGTCTGGTCTGCCCGCCAGTTTGCTGAACTACGGTGACCTCGTGCTCCAGACCGCCGGTGATATGGTGCAGGTCGATATGTCGCGCGTGCCGCAGCCCTCGCATCTGCGCGAGGTGATCTTCCGGCAGATTGAGCGCTCGCGGGCGTTGTCAGTGTTGCAGACGCAAAGCTCCATTCGCCGCTCGCTTGTCCAACGCATGGAAGTTGGCGAACTTCCGCCTCCCGAAACACCAGACTTGGCCCCTGAACCTACACCACGTCCCAACATCATCAAAGTGATTTTTAGCTCGCTATGGGACTATCTCTTCCCTCCAGCGTGGTCGGTCAGTGAGGATGGTAAGAGCATTTTGTGGCGCCGTTTTTGGTTTCCAGGGTTTATGCGGTATCTGCGGATTTTTCTTCCCTTGACGATCCTGACGGTCGGTGGCACGCTCTATTTTATGAGTGGCTTCCGTGGCTCGGAGATGTTATGGATATTCTTCTTATGGCTCTTTGTGGAAGCGTTATTATTTGGCGGCCTGTTGTGGTTTGTCGAAGACTGGCGTAACGATTATTTCCAATTGACCCCCAGTCGGATCGTGTTGGTCGAGCAAAGGCCCTTATTATTGCAATCGAGTCGCAAAGATGCCTTATTGGATAACATTCAGAATATCAGCTTTGAGATTCCCGGCATTCTGCCGCGATTGTTGGATTATGGCCACGTGATGTTGGAGACGGCTGGGCCGATGGGGAGGTTCGAGCTTAAGTGGCTCCGCCATCCTCAAAAGGTCCAATCTAAGATCTCAGAACATCAAATGGAGTACAGTCAACAGCAGCAAGAGGCTGATGTCCAACGTCGTCAGGAGGAGTTGCTGAGTTGGTTCACGACCTACGACCGGATTCGCTCCGACGAGTTTTCATCGGGATCAAGTGAGACCTCGGTCGCGACGCAGAATTGACGGATTTGTTATAGTGGGAGGTTGCATATCTATGACCGTGCGTGAGGTAATAACGATTGGAGATCCTCGGCTGCGTCAGTCCTCGGATGAAATCACCGAGATAACGCCGGAGATCGAGCAGTTGATCGACGATATGATCGAGACGATGCACGAAGAGGGCGGCATGGGTTTGGCGGCGGTCCAGGTGGGCGAGATGCAGCGCATCATCCTGGTCGAGTTGCCAGAGATGGAGATGGGGGAAAGCGAAGAAGGTGAAGAGATCGAGCCGATTCAGGGACAGGGCGAACTGTACGTTGTGCTGAACCCTCGAATTGTGCGCGAATCGAAGGAAACCGAGGTTGGCATCGAAGGCTGTCTCTCGATTCCGGGCTACGTCGGCGAGGTCGAGCGCGCCGTGCAAGTGACGGTGCGGGGCCGCGACCGTCATGGGAAGAAGTTTCGCCTTCGACCCCATGGACTATTGGCCCGCGTCTTCCAACACGAGATTGATCATTGTAACGGCGTGTTGTACGTCGATAAATTGACGGACGTGGACAAAATGTGGATTGTGGTGGAAGGCACCGAAGAAGAGGTCGAAGCGACCCAAGAGATGCCTGCTCAGCCAATGATGGAATAAGAAAGTCAGTTTTTAAGTCAGAGGCCCCCCAAAAAGAATCCTGGGGGGCTAATCTATGTAAGGAGGCAGTTTGTGGTAACAGAAGCGCAAGTTTTGGAAGCGTTAAGTGATGTGATGGATCCCGAGTTGCACCGCGATATTGTGGAGCTGGGGATGGTGCGTGAGGTCGAGATTGAGGGGCGCGATGTCCAGGTGACGATCGCGTTGACTGTGCCCAACTGCCCGCTGCGCGATAAAATCGCCGGCGATGCAGCCGAGGCGGTTGATGCGTTGGCGGATGACCTGAACGTGGAGATCATTCTGACCTCGATGACGGAGGAGGAGAAGAATCGCCTGCGAGAGACGTTACAGCAAGGGCAGCCACGCGCGCAGGAATCGAATTTCCCCGCCGCGCAACTGAACCGCGTGCGCACCGTGATCACCGTGATGAGCGGCAAGGGCGGCGTGGGGAAGTCCACCGTCGCCGCGATGTTGGCTGTGGGCCTGCGTCGCAAGGGATTGCGCGTCGGGGTGCTGGATTCGGACATCACCGGCCCCAGCATTCCCACCCTCTTCGGCATCTCCGATGCGCCGACCATGTCGCCCCTGGGCATCATGCCGCCCACGACGTCCATGGGCATCAAGCTGATGTCGATCAATCTGATGTTGGAGGATAAGGAGCAGGCGGTGATCTGGCGTGGGCCGCTCATCGCCGGCGCGATCAAGCAATTCTGGAACGACGTCTTTTGGGGCGATCTCGACACGCTGATTGTCGACATGCCGCCTGGCACGTCTGACGCGGCGTTGACCGTGATGCAAGGGCTGCCCGTGACGGGCATCGTTCTCGTCACCTCACCGCAGGAGCTGGCCGAGATGGTGGTTCGCAAGGCGGCGCACATGGCCGATCACATGCAAATCCCCTTGGTCGGTATCGTCGAAAATATGAGCTACTTCGTCTGCCCGCACTGCGGCGAGAAATCCGAGCTGTTCGGCACGGGGAAATCTGAGGAGATGGCGGCATCCTTTGATACGCGCTTCTTGGGCCACGTGGGTTTGGATCCAGAGATGGCCCGCCTCGGCGACGCCGGCGAGATCGAGGCTTACGAGAACGAGGAAATCGCCTCGATGGTGGAGACGCTTGAGGAGATCATCGCGTCGGCGCCGGAACCGGAGTTTAGTGAACCTCAATAAACCCCGCTGACCTTCGCATCGCTGAAGTGTGTTCATCTGTAATCAGACCGAGGGCTTTTGGCCCTCGGTTTTTATTTCGCGTGATAACTTTTGCATATTCGTCAGCTCTCACTATAATCAAAGTAAGGGGCGCTGAGGAGGCGATCTCAGCCATCCACCCTCAATTCACACGACTCTGTGCCTTGTTCTAACCCCTAAATTCTTTCCAAGGAGGCTCTCATGCTCAGCTTTATGAAAGATGTGTTGGCGGTGATTATGGGCGGCGGCGCTGGCACGCGATTGTATCCCTTGACGAAGCTGCGAGCGAAGCCGGCGGTGCCGTTAGCCGGACATTATCGTTTGATCGACATCCCGATCAGCAACTGCATCCATTCCGGGCTGAACCGCATCTTCGTGCTCACCCAATTCAACTCGGTCTCATTGCATCGGCACATCACGCGCACCTACCAATTCGATAACTTCTCCGGCGGATGGGTGCGGATTTTGGCGGCGGAGCAGACCCCGGTCAGCAAATCGTGGTATCAGGGCACGGCGGACGCGCTGCGCAAGCAATTATTTCAGATTCAGGTGCCGGAGCCGCGCGATGTGCTGATTTTGTCCGGCGATCATCTCTATCGGATGGACTACTCGGAGTTCGTGCGCTTCCACGGCGTGCACGAGGCGGACATTACCGTCGCAGTCAAGCCCGTCAACGCCGAGGATGCGACGCGCTTTGGTATTCTCCAGGCCGATAAGGAGGGGCGGATTCACAGCTTCTGTGAGAAGCCGGCGGCGGATCAACTGGAGGGTTTGGAGAGTTTGGATGGCCCGCGCCCTTACATGGGATCGACCGGCATCTACGTCTTCCGCACCAAATCGCTGGTCGAGACGCTGCGCAAGGAGAGCGGCTCCGATTTTGGCAAGCACATCATCCCCAATGCGATTGAGCAGGGGATGCGCGTCTTCGCCTATCCCTACGAGGGATATTGGGAGGACATCGGGACGATCCGCGCGTTCTATGACGTGAACCTCGCCCTGACCGGTCCGAAGCCGCCCTTCGATTTCTTCGCGGCGGAGTGGCCGATCTACACCCGCGCGCGTTACCTGCCCGGCAGTCGCGTCCTGGATTCGACCCTGACGCGGGTTTTCATGGCGCCGGGCTGTATCATGAACAAGGCCGCCATCACCGATTGCGTCATCGGCCTGCGCAGCATCGTCAAGAGTGGGGCGCACCTTCATCGCGTCGTGATGATGGGCGCGGACTACTACGAGACCGAGGCGCAGAAAGAGGAAAATCAGCGCTTGGGCCTGCCCGATATGGGCGTGGGGCCGGGCAGCGTGATCGAGAACGCGATCTTGGACAAGAACGTGCGCATCGGGCGCAACGTCGTCATCCGCGACCACGCGCGAATGGAAGATGAGGAGACCGACAGCTACGTCGTCCGCGATGGCATCGTCGTGGTGCCCAAAGGCGCCGTCATCCCAGATCACACCGTGATTTAAACCTTCCGCGCACTCTGCACAAAATAAAAGCGTCCTCTGAAGCTCGATCAGAGGACGCTTTTGGCATTTGGATGAGGATCGCGGCTTACTCTTCCTCTGGTGGGGGAAGCGCGACCGTGCCCAGATCGGACGTCGCTTCAGATTGGACCGTGATCCAGCGAGTGTTGTAGTTATCTTCCTCCAGCAGTAGATACCACTGATCTCCAGGATGGGCCGTGAGCATATAGCGCCCCGGCGGCACATCCTCGAACGTGAACGCACCTTCGGCGTTGGTCTCGGTGGATCGCACAAAAGGCTTCTCCTCGCAGAGTGATGTTTCGGCGTAATCTCTGTAGATGTAGCCAACGCACAATTCGACCGGCGTCTGCGGCAGGATCTCGCCCGCCGCCGAGGTCAACGTGCCCGAAATCATTCCTGGCGCCTGTGCTGCGGGCTTCGGCAGGCGAGGCCCGCCATGCACGATGCCCAGCGCATCGATTTGATTGGAGAGCACGCCCGCATTGGACATCCAATACGTCTCCCATGTCTTCCCATCAAAGACATTGAGGCCCCAGTCGGTGCCCACCCAGACGCGATTTTGCCCATCGACGGCGAGCGCCGCGATGCGATTGCTGCTGAGATCGCTGCTCTGCTGCTGATAGGAGCGCCAGGTCTGCCCATCGAAGACGTAGAGGCCATCGGTGAGCGTCCCCACCCAGATCTGCCCAAGATGATCGATGGCGATGCTGGTCGGCGTCACATAGCTGGGAAAAGCGTTATCTTCCCAAAAGACGCCGTCGAAGTTCAAGAGGCCCTGGCTGTGCGCGACCCACGGGCGTCCTTCGCCATCGAAGGCGATCTTTTCCAAGAAATACAACTCTTTGAAGCCGCGTCCTTCCTCGTACAGCGTCCACTCGCCTTCTGAAAAGCGCGCCAAGCTGTTCGAGGTCACGACCCAGACTGCGCCCTGGGCATCGATTACGACATCTTCCACCAGTTCCCCTGCGTCGGGATCGGTGGTGAGGAACTCGTGAAAATCATAGATCGTCCATTCGCCGGCGGCCCAGCGCGTGACGCCGCCGAAATGGCCGACCCAAATCTCGCCGGCGGCGCTACACGCTACCCCCTCCACGGAGCCGTAGCCCCAATGGTTGGAAATCGCCCGCCAACTTTGCCCATCGTAGATATCGATGCCTTGCGGATTGGCGATGACGAGGCGCCCGTCGGGACAGGTCGTGAGCGCTTGGATCTGATTGTTGTTCAGCCCGCCTCCCTCAGCGGTGAAGGTCATCCACTCCGCGTCGTGGATACAGGTGACGCCGTGGCCATAGCTGCCCGCGCACGCCAAGCCGGGCGGCGCCGGGGTGGGCGTCGGGCCGGGTGGCGTGACTGTGGGGGCGACCACGGTCGCGGTGGACTCTGCTACTTCGACGGGGGCCGCGCTACCCTCGTCGGGCGCGGGCGTCACCGAGATGGGCAGAAATTCCATCACGGTCTGGCACGCCAGTTGCGTCAGCAGGATCACGACGATCAGTCCTCGAATAGCAATGCTGTTTCTATGGGACATAATCCACCTCACTTCTCATCACTCAGAGTGTGTTAAAAATTAAAGTGGGCAAACCTTGCGAAGGTTTACGGGAATTATGGGAAACAGGCTAGCCTGCTCGCGGCGCCTTATGCGAACTATTTGAGGTCACTTGCGTAACCTTCGCAAGGGTAGGTTAATTTTCAGGCAGCCTCTCAGATTTTAAAAACTCGGTTGTGAAGGCCTCCGTCACATTCACGGCGTGAGCAATAGCATCATAGTCGAGCAGAATATCGTGCAGCGCCTGCCACTGCTCCACCGTCTGCCAGCCTATGGTTGATGCATGCGCCGCCGTAACCTCGGAGCGGGCGTCCGCAAGCTCCGTCTCCAGCATGAAGCGCATGTGCGCTGGATCGGTCTCCGGCCCGGCGTAGTTCATCGTGATCTCCACGGCCTCCTCTGGATGCGCCTCCGCGTAGGCGATGCCGCGTAGCGCCGCGCGCACGAAGCGCGCCATCCGCTCTGGGTTCTCTTCGATCATATCCGGCGTGCTGACGTAAGTCAAGCCCAGCGTGGGAATGTCGTACTCCGCCGGCTCCCATTGCATCAGATCGTAACCCCACTGGCGCAGCAGATACGGCTCGTTGGAGTTGAAGACCGGGTAGACATCGACCAGCCCCTCGGTCAGCAC
>JAAAOZ010000456.1 GCA_009908585.1 Chloroflexota bacterium | reverse complement strand
GGCGGTCTGTTTCTGTGGCCCTGTCCATCGGGTTGTCCCGCCCGGGTGTTACCCGGCATCCTACCCTGGGGAGTCCGGACTTTCCTCACGTCCCTGTCATTTAGAGACAAGAACGCGCGATCACCTGGCCAACTCAAGCATTTCACAATCATTTATACCATGAAAATTGCATTCGGTCAATGTCTCGCTTGCGTTCGTTTCAAAATTAGGATGGAAAGTATGACGCATCTGGAAAAGGTTTTACGGCTTGATCTCTCCGTTGATTCCGGTAGACTGGTGCGTGAGAAATCTTTGATAACTATTTGGTTCTGTGAGGTGCAACGCACTTTTAGGCTTGTCATGGTATTCTCCGCATTAAAGTCCGTGGGGCCTTCTTAAGTGCGTTGCACCTTACTCATTCAGGAGGTTATAATCATCATGCTTGATTTTCAATTGGTTGCGCTCGATATTGACGGCACGCTCGCTGACGCTCAGCGAAAACTTACGGATGAGACGCTGCGCGTGCTGCAAACGCTGTTGGCGGCGGAGGTGGAGATTGTGCTGGTGACGGGCCTCAACCCGTGGCCCGTGCGCCGCTACGTCGCGCAGATTGGCGTCATCAGCGCGATTTGCCTCAATGGCATTTTCCTGCTCGAGGGGGAGGCGATCCATGCTGGCAGTTTTCTCGATCCAGCGGTGGCGCACGAGGCGGCGCACTTCATCGTCGAGCGGGGCTACGTCCCATTGGTCTATGGCGCGGATGGGGTCACGCGCTATCTCCCGGCGGAGGAGGGCGCTGCCGCGATACACGAGGTCTCTAAGTTGATCGCCGAGCGCGACTATCAGCCGTTTGAGGCGGTGGACGCGATAGACGCGCTCTTTGAGGTAACGCCGGCCCAGGTCTCGATCTGTGAGACGGGCGAGCGTGCGGAGCGTCTCCAGCCCGACCTCGCGGCGGCTTTCGATGAGCGCGCGTATGTCGTCTACCAGCCGGGGCCGCGCGCGTGGCTCGAGGTCAATCACCCGGATGCGCGCAAGGACGTGGCGCTGTTGCACTTCGCGCAGCGACGCGACATTCCGCCGGAGCACATCGTCTACTTCGGCGATAGCCTCAACGATTTGCCTGTCTTTCGAGCGCTCCCGCGCGCCGTTGCGATGGGCAACGCGCGCCCGGAGGTGAAAGAATTGGCGTGGCGCGTCGCGCCCTCGAATGAGGAGAATGGCGTCGCCCAGTTACTGGTGGATTTGTTCCCCCCGCTATTCTAAGAGAGCTGCGAGTCTGGTGGGCCTTCTCAGGAAGGTGAAATTCTCGCAGAAGCCTAACTATCTATGTTCGTGTCATCAATCTGGAATCGAATCTCCGCGACTGCGCCGCCTGAGGTATTACGCAGGGTCAACTCGCCCTGCAAGGTATCGGTGATCATCCGCTGGATAATGTCCAGGCCGGCGTTGTAGCCTTCACTTTCCAGTACCTCCGGTGGATACCCAGGGCCGTCACTGAGATAAGTGAGGATAATATCCTCATCCTTCTGCGTGATCTGTAGCTCGATCCGCACGGCGTCGCGACCCGCCACCGCGTGTTCTATGGTGTTGATCGTCAGCTCGTTGAGAATCAATGCTATATGATGCGCTGGGTTAGGGGGGAGGCAGATGGGCGAGGGCGAGACCTCCAATTCAACTTGCACCTCGTGAGCCATCGCGCTTGCCGTCTGGTGGATGATGCTCTGCGCCAGTTCGCTCAACCTCAGCGGCGCCCACTCGGTGGCGGCGAGCATTTTATGGATCTGGGCCAGGCTTGTGACACGTCGCGTCAGGCGTTCTAAGATGGGGGTGTAGGCCGGCAGAGCCTCTGGTGGGGCGTGGCGCTCTTCGACGTATAGGAGGCCTAAGATGGCGCCCAGGTTATTCTTGACGCGATGATTGACCTCGCGGAGCAGCAGGGTCTTCGTGTCGGCATCGCGCTGAGTCTGATCGTAGAGTTGGGCGTTGCGGATCGCAATGGAGGCCGTCGCAGCCAATGATTCGGCGATCCGCAGATCGGCTTCATTGAAGCTCTGCGGCGCGTTATTCACCAACTCCAGAACGCCCAGCATACCATCCGGCCCGCTGAGTGGGACGGCGAGGAGGGAACGACATTCCATGCCGGTGAATTCATCCACGGCTTTGATGTGCCGGGCATCCTCGCGAGTATCTGGGATCAAGACGCTTTTGTTATGCTCAGCTACCCAACCGACGATCCCTTGGCCCCACGGCACGCGCCAGCCTTGGATATTGCCATCCTGTGGATTCGCTAAGTAATGACAGACCAACGCGCGCTGGGCAACGATTGGACGTGAGGTGTGAGAGGGTGGGGGCGTGACCAACCAGATGGAACTGGCCGTGACGCTCAAGCGGTCGCGCACGATGCCTAAAACGCTCTCGAAGACCCGCTCCGGCTCAAGCGTAGCGTTGAAGGTGCGCGCCGCTTGATTGAGCATTGCCAGATCGCGGTTGCGACGCCGCACTGCCTCCTCGGCCCGCTTGAGTTGCGTGATATCCGTGAGGGAGACCAGAACCCGGGCATAGGAGGTCTCGTAGCCGGGGAGCACGTGCCACTTCATGATGATGTGCTTGATATTGCCCTTGAGCGTCTGGTGGACGATCTGAGTTTCAAATTTGGTCTGGCCGGCAGCGATGGCCAGCAGCATCTTCCTGAAGTTCTCATACGCTCCCTCGATGAAGATGGCCTCAAATTTCTGGAAAAATTCCGCTTGATTTTGGGTCTCGTAGAGGTTGAGAGTCGCTCGATTGACATCGATGAGGTTGATCATCGTCACGCACCGGATCGTAGCTTCTGGATGACGTTCGAAATATCTATCGAAGTCCTCGACGCCCGCAGCTCGCAGATCATCTAAGTAGGCCCTCACAGCGGAGTAGTCCACCTCCCAGAGAGAGATGGGGGAGTCCTCAAAGAGGCTGTGATAGCGCGCTTGGCTGCGGCGCAGAGCGGCCTCGGCCTCTTTCCGCTCGGTGATGTCGGCCCCAAATTCCACCAATCCTACGATTTTCTCCTCGGCGTCGTAAGATCTGAAAATGGGATAGCTCCTTAAATTCCAGACCCGTCCATCCTTCGTGGTGACGATGTTCTCCTGTGGCTCACCCGTCTCCCGCGCCTTCAGCGCGGGACATCCCTCGCAGGGTTCCTCGCGCTGGAACCAGACCTCATAGCAATGACGTCCCACCAATCTATTAGGCTTGACGTCCGCCAACTTTGCGCTCGCTTGATTGACCCACTGGATTTCCAGATCGGTGTTGTAATAGGCGAAACTTTCGGTCATCGTGTTGAGAATGATCTCCTTTTCTCTCTCGGCGGAGCGCAGCGCCTCCTCCATCCACGTGCGCTCCGTGATGTCCGTGGAGATCCCACCCAGCCCGTAGACCTCGCCATCGGCGTCGGCAATAGGAAACTTGACGGAGATGAAGGTGTGTTGTTCTTCATCCGCTAAGGTCGCCGTCTCCTCAAATTGCAGGGCGCGCCCGAATTGGAGAGCTTGTTGGTCGTGAATCTTATATGCTGCTGCTATGTCCGTGGGGAAGAGATCGTCCACCGTCTTGCCCAGGATATCGCCCGGTTGGATCTCAAAGGCCTCTTCGAGCGCGCGATTGACCAGGGTAAAGCGTCCTTGGAGGTCTTTAACATAGACGAGGGCGGAGGTGTGATCCAAGATTGCCTGGAGCCGGGCTTGGCTCTCGCGCAGCGCCTCTTCGGCCCGCTTGCGTTGGGTGATGTCGGTCACGATGCCTTCAAGGGCGATGATCTCCCCCTCGTTATTATGAATCAGGACATTTCGCTGATTGACCCATCGGGTTTCGCCGGATTTGTGGATGATTTTGAATTCATACGTGGATGGCGCCTCCCTAGTCATTAGATCTTCCCACGCTTCCCCAAAATAGGCTTGCGAATCTGGGTGGATCAACTCACTTAACAGCTTAGGATTATCGTAAAATGCTTTTGGCGGATAGCCAGAGATGCGCTCCACCGCCGGGCTGATGTAGGAGTATGTTCTCTCCGGCAATTTTAAGCGAAAGATCAAATCTTGGGCGTTCTCGGCAAACCGCCGGAAACGCGCTTCTGTCTCGCGCAGAGCTTCTTCGGCCCGCTTGCGCTGGGTGATCTTGTAGGAAATGGTGCCCACCGCGACGAGGTCGCCCTCATCGTTGTACATAGGATACATTTCATTGTAGAACCAGTTGGTCTCTCCCTGCCACTTGATGCGCGTCTCATAGGTTGCGATTTCATCATCTGCAACCACTTGATGGAGTCTGTCCATTATTTGCGCGGCCATATCGGGCGGGAACCACGCATCGGGAGTTGTGCCCAGAACCTCTTCCGGCTCTAATCCATAGTAGCTGGAGCCATTGCAGTAAAGGTAGCGCCCGTCGGTATCTTGGACTACGATTAAATCGTTAGTACTTTCGAGGATGCGGTTGAGCCATTCCTCGCTTGCCTGCTTCGCCTCCTCCGCTCGCACCCGTTCCGTGATATCCACCACCGTGGCGACGCTGAACAAGAGATTGCCTTGTTGGTCGTAGATGAGCGTGGTGACCAGATCTCCCCAAACGATCTCGCCGCTTTTTGTGATATACCGTTTCTCCAAATGCCCGGCCTTGCATTTTCCTTGGAGGATGGACTGGATTATTTTCGACTCTTTTTCCCAGTCCTCTGGATGCGTGATGCCTGCGATGCCGAGGTCTTGTATGTCCTCCTCAATATATCCGAGCCAGCGGCATAGAAATGGATTAACCGCTTGAATAGTCTCGTCCACATCGACGATGGCGATGCCGATTTGCGCGCCCTCGAATATCTTGCGGAATTGTTGCTCATTTTCGCGCAATGTCCTGAGCGCGGCCTCTGTCTGGGGTGCGCTAGGCGTAGATTCGGAGATCTCGTTCAGTTCGTTTCGCAATGCCTCATTCTCTTTGGATAACGCGACCTGCTGAGCGTGCAACTCGCGGATTAGCGCCTGGATCTCCTCGCCCGGCATCGCCTCCAAGGCTGCCGGCGCTTGATCCAGTAGCGCCTCCGTGCGCTCGCGCACCTCATTCCCAGATTTATTCTTATTTGATTTGGCCATGATCATCTTCCTTCTCGTTTGGGGATAAATCTATCATCTTTCCATTACGGGTCTTTTGGATTTTGCCGGGTAATCCCCTAAGCAGCTCTAAAAGCAGCGCAGATGTGCGTGTTTGTGGGGATCACAGACCTTTTTTGCGTCGTTACTGGGTTGTGGATGGGTGGCGCAATAGCGCTTGGCAGATTGCACCCGGCGAATTCCTGAAGAGCTCCCATTACGACAGGTGCCTTATCCGTAACCGACGCTTCTACCCTAAAAGTGAAATCCACCTACATTATTATACTCTAACTTGACTTTGCGCGCATTACGTTACAATCAAGTTATATACTGCTTCGTTGGCCCTATAATCCTTTGCGTCTTACAAGCTCCCCATAGTGTTAATCTTTTTTGACTACGCGACTACGCGACTACGCGACTAAAGACTACCCGACTACCTGACTAAAGACTGCCTGACTATTCGCGAAGGAGGCGCCCCATCTCCATGTTCAACAGAAACCGCTCCCCCTATTACGTCGTCCAGGAGGCAATGCGATGGAACATCTACCAGAAGACCGTCACCGGCCTCAAGCGTCTGGGAATGGCAGAGAACAAGGCATCCGCCGAAAAGATTGCGCTGGCATTGGATGTCTACGACTTGGCCGAAAAGGCCACCGATGAGATGTCTGGGGGGAGCACAAGCCGCAGTCATCGCGAGGCCCTGGTGGACAGATTTGTGCAGGTGCAAGCGCTGCACAAGCGCGAGGCGCGTCGACTTGAAATGGTCTCCTGCTCCACGCAGTTCTCCAATCTCATCACTTTGCTACTGGGCATCACGACCATTGCGTTGCTGACCTTGTTGCTTCGCTATCTCTTCGGGGCATGATGAAGGACGAATGACAGAAGGAGGGGTCGGGATGGCATTCCGGCCCGGCGGATCTGCCCCACGTTCTAGCCACCTGACACTTTTTCCAAGATCAGCGACTGAAGTCCCTTCGAGAGGCGCGATAGCCACGCTATAGCGCCCAGCATCCTCCTTCGAGGATGCTCTATGCCGTCTGCGAAGGCAGACGGTAGGCCGCGAGGCCTTTCCAGGGTCCTTTAGTACCCGTAAAGTGACGCAAGTTAACACTTCTATGCCAAAGTCCAGTGGACAACTTGTCTTTGGATGGCACTCAATGCTGATGCCCAAGAAGTGTTGGGTAGCTAGCCCTACGTTTAGATTTGAGGAGGCAAACTATGTCGAAAACAACTAAAAAATGTGCTATCGGAGGCGCCGGGATGGGGCTTGGGTTGCTGACCGGCTACTTGATGACCCAGCAACTCTGGGCCGTGTGGCGCTTGCTTCAGGCTGATCCTGTCCAGACGCTATCCACGCAGGAAAACGAGGGCGCGGTCGGCATCTCGTATCAAGAGCGCCAGGCGACCAAGCGCTACACGATTCAGCACACCATTCAGGATGGCATCGAGCGCGTCGTCGTCCGCCCGCACGAGCCGCGCTTTGAGACGCCCATCCTCTTCCAGCACGGGATGTGGCACGGCGCGTGGTGCTGGCGACGCTGGCAGGCGCGCTTCGCGGCCTGGGGATGGGAGACGCACGCCCACAGCTTGCCTGGTCACGGGCGCTCACCCACACAGCGCGCCATCAAACGCTGCACGCTGGATTACTACCTCAGCTTCCTCAAGGCCGAAATCGACCGTATGGCGCGCCCGCCGGTCGTGATCGGCCATAGCATGGGCGGCGCGCTGCTCCAGTGGTACCTCAAGTACGTGGCGGATCTTCCCGCCGCTGTCTTGGTCGCGCCGTGGGTCTCGCACAGCATGTTCGCCGCTGGCTTGCTTCCCCTCGTCCGGCGCGATCCCGTCGGCGTGCTGTTGATGACCCTCTCTTGGGATGCGACGCCGATGATTCGCACCGCCGCGCGCGCGGCAGAATGTTTCATCAGCGATGAGGCCCTCATCAGCCCCGAAGAACTCCGCGCCCGCCTCGGCCCGGAATCCGCGCTGGTGCTCTATCAGCACAATCCGCCCTTCTGGTATCCGCCCTTGGATGTGGCCACGCCGATGCTGTGGCCGACACGCTCCTACCCGAACCGGCGGAGCGACGCTCGGCGGCCCATTACGGCGCGGAGTACGTCGCGGTGCAGGGGGCGGGGCACAACATCATGATGGAACCGTCCCAGCGCAAGACGGCGGAGATGATTCACAACTGGTTGATCGAACAGGGGATTGCGTAGCACGAACTATGGCGCGTCGATGACCTCAATCAAGGCCGGGCGGCCCGAGATCCATTCGTAGGCGTAGAGTGGAGCGACGGCCCAGTAGCCGGCTGCATCCCAGGCGATCTCACCCAGCGCGCCGGTGCGACGCACATCGGGCAACGCCGCCTGGAGATCGTCCCGCGTCAGCGGTTGGTGCGGGCGCGCGGCCTGCTCGATCGCTGCCGCGATGAGGTAGACCGCCTCGTAGGTCGGGAGCGCGTAGAAGCTGGGCGCCGGGACGTGCGGCCCGACCTCGCGATAGGCCGCCGTCCATGCTGCAAGATCGGGGAGATCCTGTGGCAGCGGATAGGATGTGAGCGCCCGTGTGCCCGCACCGGCTTCGATTGTCTCCTCGGTCACCTCGCTGAAGGCATCGGCCAGCAACGCCGGCCCGCCGACGAACTCGCCGCGCCACCCCTCGGCGCGCCACGTCTGCACCTGCTCCGCTGCCTCCACCGGCGATTGGACGCTGAAGCGCGCAGCCATCGTCGCGGAGATAGGTTGCCTAGTCGCCTCTGCGATGTCGGCGCGCAGCGGGGTGACCAGTGGCCCGTCCCCGACGACGGTCGAGGCCGCGCGGCTCACGCCCTCCGCCTGAAGCACCATCTCGGCGGCCAGGCGAGTGGGGGGCGGCGCCAGATGCCACACCGCGCCGGTCGTCGCCGTCACCCAGCCGCCCACCGCGATGAGCGGCAGTCCGCCCTCGGCGTAGATGGGCGCGGCGGCAGTGAGCGTCCGCTGCTGGTAGGAGCCGATCACCGCCACGACGTCGGGATCGATGCTGAGGTTGTGCGCGACGCTGCGCGCCAGCGTCGGATCGGCGCGGTCGTCGTAGGCGACCAACTCGATGTTATAGCCCCCGACGCCGCCCTGCGCGTTGATCTCCTGCACGGCCAAGCGCGCCGCAGTGATGGCGTCGTAGCCCAGGCTGCGATGTTGTCCCTCGAAGGGCGCCACCAGCCCGATCTTCACCACGCGCGGCAGCCCGGGTGGACGACACGCTGAGAGGGTGACCATCAAAATGAGGATCAAGCTCCAGAGCACTAGCGAAACCTTGCGAAGGTTCGCAGGTGCTCTAGTAAACAGATTAAACTGCTCGTTACGCATAGTACGTACGGACTGTATGGGGCCCTTGCGTAACCTTCGCAAGGGTAAGTCTCCAGAACCATCGTCGGTTATCCATAACGATCAACGCTCAGGCCTCCGGCTGATTCTCGTGAACGTAAGCCCAATCCCAGAACCAGTAGGCCAGCCCGCGCCACTTCCCCCAGCGCTCGAAGGCGGCCTCCACCTCATCCCGCCCGATAGGCGCGCCGTCGTGCCACTCATGCGCGACCATCTTCCGCGCCCACGAATCGACGGGCACGAAGTCGTAGCGCTCCAGCAGCATCAGAAGATGGGCGACCGCGTAATTCCCCACGCCCTTGATCGCCAATAATCGCTTGCGGAGTTGGCCGGTGGGGATCTCCGGGGATTTGAGCGCTTCCACGTCCAACTCGTCGGCGGCGACGGCGCGGGCCAGCGCCAGCACGTAAGGCGCGCGATAGCCCAGGCCGGCCTCCGCCCGCAACGTCGCCTCGTCGGTGGCGGCCAGGCGCTGCGCTGTGGGGAAGGCGCGGCGCGTCGGATCGCTCGGCAGGGGATCGCCGTAGTGGGCGATCAGGCGCTCGTTCATGCGGATCGTCCCGGCCCAGCTCGTATTCGTCGTGAGGATCGTCTTGACGATGTCGGTGAAGAGCGCGGGGGATCGTAAGAGCCGCCCTTGGGCGCGCGCCTCCACGTGGGCCAGTTTCGGTTCGCGTCGGACTAAGGCGTAGAACGGCGAGAGATCTTGTCCCAGGCCTAACATCCAC